>VYCT01000243.1:0-2570 GCA_009843785.1 Candidatus Poribacteria bacterium
CCGGTAGCAATCGTATTCCCATCCGGACTGAACGCTACACTCCAGACATACGACGTATGCTCACTGAGTGTGTTTTTGTGTTTTCCGGTGTGTGCGTCCCACAGGCGGGCAGTATTATCGTTACTCCCGGTAACGATCGTCCGTCCGTCGGAGCTGAACGCCACACTGAAGACCCTACCTGTATGTCCTTTAAGTGTTGTTTTGTGTTTTCCTGTTTGTGTGTCCCAAAGTTTGACGATGTTCTTATGATCCCCACTGGTAGCGATGGTATTTCCATCGGGACTGAACGCTACGCTCCAAGCCCCCCAGATATCCTCAGTAAAGATATTTTTCTGCCTCCGGGTGTGTGCGTCCCAGAGTCGGAGAGTGCCGAGGTAATGTCCAGTAGCGATCATCCTCCCATCCGAACTGAACGCCACACTCCGAACCTCATCGGCATATCCTGTAAGTGTTTTCGTGTGTTTACCAGTGTGTGCGTCCCAGAGTCGGAGAGTGCCGTCTGCACTCCCCGTAGTGATTGTCCTTCCATCAGGACTGAACGCCACACTGTCGATATACCGCGTATGTCCTGCAAGTGTCCTCTTGGGTTCACCGGTATTTGTGTCCCAGAGTCCGATGGTGTTGTCGCTACCACCCCCCGCGAAAGTGCGACCATCAGGACTGAATACGACGCTATTGACCGAGAATTTGTCCTCGATGATAAGTGTTTTCTGTGTGCCAGTGATCGCATCCCAAAGTCGGATGGTACCGTCCCCACTCCCACTGACGATTGTTTTTCCATCAGGACTGAATGGGACGCTATTGACCTCACGCGTATGCCCTGTGAGCGTTGTTTTCTGTTCACCGGTATTTGCGTCCCAAAGTTGTATCGTGCCGTCCGCACTCCCACTTATAACTGTTTCTCCGTCGGGACTGAATGCCACACTGAAAACCCTATTCCTATCTCCAGAGAGCGTTATTTTCTGTTCGCCAGTATCTGCGTTCCAGAGTCCGATAGTACTGTCTCCACTGCCGCTCGCGATCGTCCTCCCGTCGGGACTGAACGCTATGCTGAAGATCCCATCTGTGTGTCCTATGAGTGTTGTTTTAGGTATACCTGTGACCCTATCCAATAGGTAAATATTGCCATTACCGCTTCCAATCGCAAAAGTCCGTCCATCAGGACTCAGTGCCATGCAGGAAGTTCCATCTATATCGCCAGCGAACAAGGCAGTCTCTTGAAGGGTAGTTGTATCGTAGAGCCAAATACCGATACTGCTTGCCACAGCGAGAAGTGTGCCATCCGAAGTGTATTGTATTCCACGTATTCCACCTTTCCCAATTCGCGCGATGGCACCGTCAGGGAGTTCCCATTGCGGATAGTCTTGGGCGAAGGTGTTAAGTGGAAGTAGAGTTGAGACGAGAATAAGCATCAAAGGAATTGAAAATAGTGTTCTTTTCATTATCCAGGTTTCCTTTTTGGCAAAACTGATCTTCTCTCAATGAATGATGCCGGATGTTCACTGTCGGTTTTTTAATGCTGAAGGGACCAACTTCCACAAAAGCACTGTTCCGTCCCCACTACCGCTCGCGAGGGTTTTTCCATCAGGGCTGAACGCGACCTGCCAGACACGTCGCGAATGTCCTGGGAAGATATTTATCAGTTTACCGGTGTCTACATCCCGAAGGTGTAAGGTATCGTCGTCGTTTCCACTTGCGAGGGTCTTTCCATCCGGACTGAACACCACGCTTAAAACAGCCCCTGCGGAAGGTGTGAATGTTATCTGATGTTTGCCGGTCGATGCGTTCCAAAGGCGTATCGTCTCGTCCCCGCTCCCACTTGCGAGGGTCTTTCCATCCGGACTGAAGGTGACGCTCCAAACCGTCCACGTATGCTCGCTGAGTGCTATCTTATGCTCGCCCGTATCGGCATCCCAAAGGCGGATAGTACCATCGTGATGCCCGCTTGCGAGAGTCTTGCCATCTGGACTGAAGGCTACACTGTAAACATCTTCGGCATGCTCAGAGCGATCCTCCTTCTGTTTTCTGGTATGGACATCATGTCCAGAAAGGGTCAGTTTGTGTTCGCCGGTATGGACATCCCACAGGCGAAGCGTGTCGTCTTCACTTCCACTTGCGAGGGTTCGTCCATCGGGACTGAACACCACGCTATAAACGCCTTCCGTATGACCCTCAAGCGTCCTTATCCGTTTGCCGGTCGTTGTGTCCCAGAGGCGGATATTGCCATCATAATTCCCACTTACGAGGAGAGTGCCATCGGGACTGAACGCCACACTCTGAACGTCCGAAGTATTTCCAGTGAACGTCAGTTTGTGTTCACCGGTCGTCGTATCCCAGAGGCGGACCGTACTATCGTAATTCCCACTTGCGAGGGTTCGTCCATCGGGACTGAACGCGATGGTTCTCACCATATCACTGTGTCCGAAGATCGTTTTCTTGTGTTCACCGGTCATTGCATCCCAGAAGTAAATGTTCCCATCCCCGCCACTAACGATAGTATTGCCGTCTGGACTAAACGCGACGCTACTGACCTCTGCGAGATGCCCAGTGAGCGTTTTCTTGTGTTCACC
>VYCT01000243.1:2580-3362 GCA_009843785.1 Candidatus Poribacteria bacterium
ATGCCCAGTGAGCGTTTTCTTGTGTTCACCAGTCGTTACGCTCCAGATGTTAAGGGTGCCATCAGTGCTGCCACCGACGACAATTTCCCCATCCGGGCTCAGTGCAACACGGTTAATCCTGTTGACCCCTTTTGCGAATGTTTTTTCCTGCTCTCCAGTACGTGTGTTCCAGAGGTGGATCGTACCATCCCAGCTACCAGTTGCGATAGTCTGTCCGTCTGAGCTGAACACTACGTCGAATATCCCATTCGTATGACCAGTGAGTGTTGCCTGATGCTCGCCGATGATGGTATCCCAGAGTTGGAGAACCCGACCATTGCCAACAGCAAAAGTGCGCCCATCCGGACTCAGCGACATACAAGGTACCCCATTCGTATGTTCTGCAAAGAGGAGTGCCTCTTGAAGCGTAACAGCATCGTAGATCCAGATGCCGATAGTACTTGCTACTGCCAAAAACCTCTTGTCAGAAGAATACTGAATCTTCTCGATTCCACCTTTCCCAAATCGCGCGATGGCACCGTCAGGGAGTTCCCACTGCGTATAGTCTTCAGCGGAGATATTGAGTAGAAATAGAGCTGAAACGAGAGCCAGCGTCAAGGAAATGGACAATGATGTTGTTTTCATGATGAAATTTGCCTTTTTGCTAAAATTGACACTTTATCAATCAACAGAACCGAGTGTTCACTGTCGATTTTGTGATGGTGAAGGGGGCAGCTCCCACAAAAGCACTGAACAGTCCCGACTTCCACTGACGATTGTTTTTCCATCTGGGCTGAACGCGA
>VYCT01000243.1:3372-17721 GCA_009843785.1 Candidatus Poribacteria bacterium
TGTTTTTCCATCTGGGCTGAACGCGACACTATTGATGGAATCATCAAAAGTGTGTATAGTTTTTTCAGGACCCGTAAGAGTTTGTTTGCGTTTACCGGTGTGTGCATCCCAAAGAAAAATTTCTCCGAAGTCACCGCCGGTTGCGATCATTTTCCCATCGGGACTGAACGCCAAGCATTCAGCATTGCCTATTCGTTCTATGAATGGAATCTTGGGTGCCTCTGTGTCTAAATCCCATAGACGGATACCCTCACGACTCCCACTGGCAAGTGTTTTTCCATCCGGACTGAACGCCAAACCCTTGGTCCAAGCCGTGGATCCAGAAATTGTTTTCTTGTGTTTTTTTGTTTGTACGTCCCATAGATAGATATCGCCTCCAAAACTACCGTTAGCAACGGTTTTTCCATCTGGGCTGAATGCAACACAATCGACCCAGGACAAGTACGCTGTGATGGTTTTCTGGATCTCCCATGTTTCAACATCCCAAAGGTAGAAGTTCCCGGCTCTACTGCCAGTTGCGAGCGTTTTTCCATCGGGACTAAATGCTACGCTATTAACGTTCGTATGCGTTTTAGTGAGCGTTTTTCTCAGTGTTCCGGCTTTCACATCCCAAAGAAGAATGGAGCCTACAAAGCTTCCGCTAACAAGGGTGTTACCATCTGGACTCAACGCAACACTCCTGACTCCGCCCTTATGCCCAGTCAGGGTCATCTTTTGTTTGCCTGTATCAGTATCCCACAAGTGGATAGCGTGTTCCCAACTTCCAGCAGCAATGGTTTTTCCGTCGGGACTGAAGACTACACTTAAGACTGATCCCATCTCTTCAGGAAAGGTCATTTTGTGTGTGCCAGTTGGCATATTCCACAGGCGGATTGTGCCGTCTGCACTACCACTTGCGAGGACGCTACCATCCGGACTGAAGACGACACTCCAGACCCAATCCGTATGTCCGGTGAGTGTTTGCTTGAGTTCAACCGTACCTGTATCCCATAAGCGGATGTTACCGTCATCACTCCCTGTAACGAGCGTTTTTCCATCTGGACTGAAGACCAGGGCATTGGTTCCAAGTCCATGTTCTGATCCGATGAATCTCTTCTTGTGTGTACCCGTTACCTCATTCCTGACGTGGATAGTACCGTCCCAGCTTCCAGTAGCGATCATATTTCCATCCGGACTGAACGCCACAGCTTTGACTAACGCCGTATGTCCGGTGAGTAGGTCAATCTCTCGGTAGGTAGACGTGTCGTAGATCCAGACCCCTATACCACTGGCTACGGCGAGACGCGTACCGTCTTGAGAGTATTTTATTTCAGCGATCTGACCTTTACCGAATCGCGCGATGGCACCTTCAGGTAAGTTCATTTGCGTGTAGTCTTCGGCGAAGGTATTGGATAAAAGCAAAGATGAAATGAGAAAAAGCGTCAAAAAAATGGAGAATAACCTAATATTCATAACGAAGGTTCTCCTTTAGCGAAAACCGGTTAGCATCATAGCCTTTTCGCACGCGTGTGTCAGCGACCTTTTTGTAGGAGCGAGTGTTGTTGCTGGGGTGTTTCCGAGTGCTCGCGATCCGTTCCTTTTCACACACGTGTATGCGTCAGCGGCTCCCAACCGAGCAGACGTTTCGCTTTTGAGAGGTTAATCTCTTTCTGTTCATGGTCGCCGGCGATGAAGAAGGCATCAAACCCTTCGTGTTCAACCGAGATGGCAGCGAGATAGGCAGTCGCTAAGTCTTCCTCATCCGTCCACCAGATATGCACTGAGGAATCTTTCGGTTGATTGTAACGCTCAAGCCACTGTTCGCGTGTAGAGGGACCTGTAATTCGCAAAGCGATGAGGGACATACTGTGTTCCCGCGCGAAGTATTCGCAGACCTGCTCACCGAAGCCTTTGGTTAACCCATAGACACCGGGATTATCGCGCGGCACGACATCTTCGTAAGGGAAGTTGTTTCGCGTGCGTTCATGCACTGTGAAGGTGCTTGTATAGACAGCGTGTCGGATGCCTGCCTCTTTCGCTGCATGTAGCACGATATGCAGCCCTTTTGCGTTCACCTCATAGTTTGCGACAATATCACTGAAATCCGCGACAGAGGAGCGATCACTCGTCGGTTGTAGCATCACCATGTAGACGAGTGTATCCATCCCCTTCAACGCTTCTTGAACGATGTCGGGATCAGTAACGGACCCTTGGATATAGTCTATAGAGGTATCTTTAGGCGGATTGACATCCAGCACCCGAAAATTGTGATGGCTTTTCATGTATGGGAGCGTCATCGTTCCAACGTGCCCCGAACCGCCTATCAGTAGAACGTTCATATTTAGCCTCCTATCTTGTCAGCATCGTGTGACCTAAGTGTTTTTATCATACCCTTAGCCTTAATATCTGTTGCGAAAAGGCTGTTTACGGTGGTGTGGAGAAGTCCCATAGGAGTATCGTGCCATCTGTCCTCCCGCTGGCAAGCACTTTCCCATCCGGACTGAACGCCACGCTTGAGACACCCCCCGTATGTCCCTTAAGCGTTTTGAGATGTTCACCCGTTTCAGCATCCCACACCAAGATGTCCGCGCTGCTATAGCCACTAACGATAGTACTTCCATCTGGACTGAATGCGATACCGCTGACAGGTCCTGTATTTTCCGTAAGGAGTGCTACTTCTTGATGGATCGTCACATCATAGATCCAAATGCCAGCACTTCCTGCTGCCGCTAAATGCATACCATTCGGTGAATACGCTATTTGTTTTATACTGCCTTTCCCGAGGCGCGCTTTGGCACCCTCCGGCAAACGCCAGCGTGTACTGTCTTCGGCGAAGGCGTTTAGTTGAGAGAGTGTGAAAAGAAGAATGCACGTTAAGAATACTGAAGCGACGATTTTCTTCATCTAATCTTCGGCTTGGAAACCCAAGTCTTTAGACTTGGGAGGAAAACCCGTTCCTATAAGTAAAGTTCAAGCGTCTCAGCACTTTGAAATCAGAAGTTTTAGCGTTTTGGCAAACACGGCTGCCCCCTAAATCGTAGAGAGAAATACCGCGTTTGCCAAAACCACTGATACGCGTCAAGCCATATTTGATATGTTTGACGAGCGTGTTTTTTACCAAACCCTGCTGAGTTGTTCCACCATAACGTGGGCGTTTACCCCCTTTTTGAGGGTTCTGCCTGTGAAGTTCGCGTCTGGCAATCGGGATCGGTGAAACACACATCAAGTCTGTATTATCAGGGACAGAAACACCACCAATCGTATGATGTGCCAAACACCAACTATCTACACAGTGTGCGGCAAATATTTCTGAAAGTTTCTTAGAGGATTTCTTGAGTCCCAATCTATCACGGATCTCTTTGGTTTGCCACCCTTGAAGCGTGAACAACTTCCAACGCTTCTCTATTTGAGCATAGAACCATTGTTTGCCGACTTCAAGTGGAGAGAAAGAGGTGTTCCATTTCTTTTGATACTGCTGGGTTCTTGCTTTAATATCCTCTACACAGACATGCGTCAGAGGATAGAGTTTTGACAACCAATGTAATATCCGCAGTTTCCAATCCCATCTCGCACGTGTCCCCGCAGGGATACGTGCCTTGTTCGCCATACGGTTGGTTCTCTGCTTTCGATTCGGACATTTCCGAGAACGTCTGCCTCTGCGAAGTCTGCTGCGTTTCTCAACTTTCTTACCAACGCCATTGTGAGCGTCTGCTTGAATATTTAAGTAAGTATGTGCTTCAGACTTCACTGTAAATCCCTCTTTCTTACTACCGGGGTCTACACCGACAACAATCTCTTGTTTGAATCGTTTGGAGGGTTCTCTGTTGAGGCGGATACAGAACACCCCATGATCCCAATACGGTGTAGCGTCTCCACATTTGATCATCATGCCTGCCCGCGTCGGTGTTGTCGGCATGAGTTTTTCGCCATCTTTACTTTTCACAGGAACGAAGTTCATCGTAAGTTCCCTTTCGGGTTATATGTTGCCCCTTCGAGATCACGTATCAGAGCGGATATAGACTTGGGGAGCATCCATGCCATCTGCGCGTGTGCCACCACGAGATACGCGATATTTTACTCTAGAAAACCGTTTAACTTGTGGGTCCCCGTGTGGCTACGGATATTCACAAGCCCAAGTCTTCAGACTTGGGTAGTTGACGGGATAAATCTCCAATAACGCCAGTTTGATGATAAATGATATGCATTCAATAATAGGTGCTTTCTCCGAAGGTCCACCTTGCGGTCCCTGTAGCACAAACTTTATAGTTTGTGTGCTATGGGCGCAAACTATAAAGTTTGCGCTACAATATGCTTTTATCAAACTCACGTTCCAAGCTACAATATGCTTTTATCAAACTCACGTTCCAATAGGTACACCTAACAGCAAGGTTTCAGATTACGTTTGTTTAAGCCGTGCCTGCAGAAATCTTGTGCTACCCTTGATACGCGTACGCACGGTGCTGGATTCGCAGATCAAAATCGTCGTCTGGATCCCACGTCGGCATATCTGACGGCACCTCATAAGCGAACTGCTCCGTATCCGACGCATATGGATTGGTGCGGCGTTCATGAAGGGCGCGTTGATACATTTTGCACCGTTGTGTCAGGAACTCCGATTGCCACCACTTATATCGCGCGTTCCAACGTGGGGTTCGTTGATCGAAATAGATAACCCGACGGAGTGTGTCGCTCGTGTTGATTTTACTGCCGTGCAAGACTTTGGTATGGTGGAGCAGAATATCACCCGGTTCAACCTCTGCTGGCACTGCGTCTTCCCGTTCAAAATTGACTTCGCCTCTGTCAATGACCTCCTGTGCTTCTTCAATCCCCCAAAGATGGCTCTTCGGGATGACCCAGACACACCCGTTATCGACGGTCGAATCATCAAGATATATGTCAACGTTGAAGATCGGGTGATTTTCTCGGATTGCATTACCGTCTCTATGCCATCTGACAGAAGAACCGTGTCTCGGCAATTTGAAAACAAGAGACTCATAGCACGGTATAAAATCGGGTCCAATAATCCGGTGCAATAAATCACCTATAGATGGGTGTCCCAATAACCTTAGAGAAAATTCATTCGGGTGGGAGTGGAGATAGGTCAGATAGTACGGGATCTTTTCAGGGCCGCGGTTGCACCATTCATCTGCCGGTCCGCCTGCCAAAATCTCGTCAATCAGCCGTTGACTTTCACTTTGCGTAACGGCGAGTTCATCGGGTTGGATAACGCCTTTCAGAATGAGATAGCCGTTATCGTTAAAAAATTGAATTTCATTGTCAGTAATTTTTCGCATAAGTCCTTTTCCTATTTCTGCCTAAATCGTGTCAGGCACTTGGAATATTGCTTGTTGCAATCGCGGCATGCCACGCCGAAGCAAATTCTTGGACAGATGGGTATCGCAACCGTTTGTCCACATTTGTTGCCTTTTTCGCGACGTGCCATAAGGCATCGTTCCCCTTCCAATCGTTTCGTGAATCGCTATTGTTAGCGAGGAGCACGAAGGCTGTCCGTCCAAGCATAAAGACGTTTGTTCTTTCGTCGATACGTTCGCCTTTCTGAAATTCCTCCGGTGCCATAAAGCGAGACGAACCGTTCAGGCGTCCCCGGTCGTTTATGAAGGGGGCCGGATGGTAGTGGTCGAAATCGTACAGATGTGTCCGCTTTTTCTCGAAGTTATAGATGATACAACCATCATAAAAATCTTCAGCGATGAAACCCCTTTTTTCGATGAGGACGTGGACATCATAAATAACGTTAAGTACAGCAATGATTTCAGACGCTGGTAACGCACAAAACCTATCACGGGGATGCACTTCATCAGCACGGAGTTTCCTTTCAGGACGCAAACCGTCACCGTCTACCCAGTCATAGACCAGTGTAAACCCATCAGTTGTCGTGAAAGCGTTGTGCAATTGCGGGAGTGCCTCGTGCTGGACAGCAGCGTGGAAGCGAACAGCCTGTTTGAGCCATGTGACGCTTTGTGGGATGTTACTGTGTTTGACGAACCAACGTTGGTCGTTTACCACTACCTGAAATGATTGACATCCGGAATCGTGTTCCGGGAACTGATACGTGGTTTCAGCGATATACGTCAAGTATGTTTCGATATCTGTGTCAATCTCCGTAACGTGCAGAAGTGGGTGCTCGGTGGGCATTTCTTATGTCCTCATTGCGCGCAGCGATTATCTAATCGCCTCGCGTCGGTTTTGTGGCATTGAGATAATAGCATACACCAAAATAAGAAAAAAGTCACCATTTTTTGTGTATCCACTCAGGTACACTTTATTGTGTATTACCTTCTTGGGTGCTATAGATAAGAGGTCAAATTCCAGAGAAGAATGGAACCGTCAAAACTCGCGCTTGCTAAAAGTTCGTTATTCGGGGAAAAAGCAACTGCTTGCACATCCGTGAAGTGTCCCCAGAATGTGACAACACGCTTCCCAGTTTCCACCTCCCATAAGCAGATAGGCACCTTTTCCAACCCCGTTTCCCAAGCAGCTCCGAATGCAAGGTATTGCCCGCAGTCCGAAAATCTCAACGAATGCACATCCTGACACCCCTCCGGCAGCTGTAGCCGTTTATATATCTCACGACGTTTGAAGTCCCACAACAAAATGCCTTCTGGGTCTTCACCGCCGCACGCTAAATATGAACTACATGGAGAATAGGCGAAATCATGTGCCCACAGAAAAGGGAGCGTTGTCAGAATTTCGCGATGTTTGACGTTCCAGAATATAATGTTTTTCCCTGCACTGCCAACAAGGTAGCGTCCGCAGGGAGAAAACATTTCGATGTCCCAGAATTCATCGCTTGGGAATTCCTGTATCTCTTCGCCACGTCCCACATCCCAGAGTCGGACATTCGCTTCGTCTTCAGTATAGCTCACGAGTAAGCTGCCATCTGGACTAAATACCAGTTTCCAAGCCTGATCGGAATCATCGGTTGAGGTCTGGAGTGGATGCCTGAACGCACGTAACTTGTCTCCACTTTGCACATCCCATATTATTAGATTACCGCCTTCGTGCGCGGATGCTAATTTATTGTTTGTCGGTGCCAACGCAGTCGCACACACAAATCCGTTACCAGCGAATTCAGCAATTAAAGACTCACAACTTCCGACTTCCCAGAGTTTGACGGTGTTTTTGTGAATACTGGTAACGTAGAGTTCCCCTTCGGAAGAGATATGAATGTGCTGGTTTTTCGATGCTGATTCTGTTGGCATCGCTAGGCGTGCCTGTTTGTTTTCAATATCCCATAACAGGACGCTACCGTATCTGTATTCCGCCACTATTGTCTTTCCATCCTGCGAAAATGTCAGCGATTCGGAGGTATCTACGAATGAAATATGTGTTTGGACGGTTCGGCGTGGGGTTGGGTTACCCAGCATCCACACTTCCAGAAAATCGGGTTCGTATTGGTAAGCCAACTGCAAACCATTGGAAAACGTTACAGGTGCTTCGGAATCGGCGGTGTAAAGTTTTTCGTTGTTTTCCAGGTCCCACACGGTGACGATGTCATCGTCATCAGATACTGCTGCGACACGGAGCGTTCCGTCCGGGGAATAAGAGGGAGTCATATCGGATTTGCCGTAACCTGTATGCGTTTTTATTTGTTGCCAACTTCCAACATTCCAGATAATGACTGTACCATCCTCTTCACCACCGGATGCCAGAAATCTGCCGCATGGTGAAAAACACAGACGATAGATATAGCCGGTATGTCCCGTGAGACAGGCAACCCGTTCACCGTTTTCTACATCCCATACGATTATAGATTCAGCATCGTTATTTGTGTTATCACGGCTTGTGGACGCAAGCAGCTGCGTATCTGGAGAGAAAGCAATCGGCATAAACTCTCCACATTTTTCGGCTTCACCTATTAGCGTTAAGACTATTTTACCGGTTTCTGGCTCCCGAAGTTCAACGTTACCCGTGTCGCTATTACCAGTTGCGAGCCAACGGTTATTAGGCGAAAAGATAAAGGGAATCCAAAAATCTGTGAGTTCTATCTGTGCGATACTAACCCCGCGTTGGACATCCCAAACCTTCAAAACCTTATCCCAGTTGCTAACGGCTATCCATTTTCCGTTAGGCGAAAAGGCAATATCGGAGACCATCCCCCGTTCTGTTTCCCAGAGTGCTACAGGCGACATCGTTGCGACTTCATACCACCAGAGCCCTATCTTCGTTGCGACAGCGAGATAACGTCCATCCGGTGAGAATGCCGTGCCACACACGCAGCCGCGCTCCAATCGTGCGATTGCGCCTTCAGGGAGTGCCCATGTGGCTACATCACTGTCGTTAGGACTCAATGGAGTCGCTGCTTGTATTTTTTCATTTTCCATCAAATATCTCCTTGCGTTCTACAAATAAGGTTTCAAGTCCCAGAGATAAATTGCTCCATCGTGTCCACCACTTACCAATAGGGTGTTGTCCTGCGAAAATGCGAAGCACTGCACATCAGTGGTGTGTCCCTTGAAAGTGGCGATGTTCTTACCCGTTGCGACCTCCCATAAGCAGATAGCGGTCTTTTTTTGCCCGTTCCACCAAGCACCCGCAGCCAAATATTGACTGCATGGCGAAAAGCACAATGTAACTGACCTCTGATTTTCTTCCGATTGTGGGATCGTCATGAGTGTTTTGCCATCTGCCGCATCCCACAACACAATCTCGTGCCACAGTCCGCCAGCGACGATATTACCGTCTGGTGAAAATGCTATTCCAGTGTCGGATTCACGGTATGATCTGCGCCTTGGTGCCGGTGTCAAAGGGAGTTCAGCAATTTGTTCACCTGAATCAACATCCCACAAACCGGCTTTCCAATCCCGTGACCTTGACATACTTGCGAGTCGTTTTCCATCAGGACTAAACGCCAGCCCAGTAGGGCTAAACCGCAACCCGTAAATAAATTCCGCATCGTTGATGACCGTAGTGTGCTTTTTCCAAACTTCGCTTTCCGTCATATCATCCAAGGTTGACGTACATTCCCAGATGTGTATGTTGTCGTTCTTATCTACGCTTGCGATCCGGTGTCCTGTGGGTGAGAAGGCTTTCGCGCGTCCTAAACCTGCTTCCAATGACGGGAGTTCAACAACAGATTCACTCTTGCCTACTTCCGATATCTCTAAATTATCTCCATATTGGTTGAGAGAAATGATTTTCCCATTATCCGAGCAATAAACAACATGCGAAGTTGCGGGCAGTTTCTCACCATGTGGGCGGAATGAACGTCTACCCGCAATATCCCATAAAAGGACATTATCGCGCCAAAGCCCAGCAGCAAGCGTCTTTTCGTCCACCGAAAAAGCTAATGTATCCATCGTAGGGATGTGTCCATGAAGGGTTGAAAGGGTGTGGGATTCGGCGTTATGACCCTGTGTCCAGATTTTGATTTCACTCTCGCCTGCGAATGCTAATTGTGTGCCGCTGTCCGAAAAGTGAACCGTACCACTGCTCCAGCGATGCTCAAACTCATCGAGTTTCTCACTTTTTTCTACACGCCAAATCTCAACCGAACGTTCAGAAACTGCGGCGGTAATCAGTTCACCCTCTGGCAGGAAATATGGATACATGTGGGATTCCTCATAATCGGTATAGGTCCTCTCCAGTTGTCCGCTTTCCACATTCCATACATGTATTGTGCCGTGCCGATTGCCAGCGGCAAGGAATCTTCCACACGGAGAAAAACAGAACCTTTGCACCGGATCGGAGTATCCCGTGATGTTGGCAATTTGTTCGCCAGTCTCTATTTGCCAGATTGTAATTGAATCCCCGTCCTTAATATTCCTACCTACGTTGTCTTTGTCCCTGTTCTTACCCGCCAATAGGCTTAAATCTGGGGAAAAGCAGATCGGATAGACTTGGTAGGGCGGCTGTATTTCTGTTTCCCTTATTTTTTTACCAGTGTGTGAGCACCAAATGTAAATCCTGCTATCTCTTTCATCACTGATCGTGACAATGTGCTGTCCGTCTTGAGAAAAGACAGGGTCGGAAATTTTTCGTTTATCTGGTTTCTCAATCTGTGTTACGCAAACGCCGGTCTGAACATCCCATATCTTTACGGTTTCGGAAAAAGTGCGTGTGACAATCCTTTGACTATCGGGTGAAAAACCAACGTGCCCGGTCATTCCGCGTTCTGTATCCCAGAGCGCAATCGGGGATAGCGTTGAGAGTTCGTATAACCAGAGTCCGATTGATGTCCCAACCGCGAAGTACTGTCCATCGGGTGAAAACGCCATATCACCACCCTTACCGCGTCCCAATCGAGCGATCGCGCCTTCAGGAAGTGCCCACGTCGTCACATTTTCACCATTTTCATTGTCTATACTGAGCATCGCGGCGGCAGCAGGATTTCTATTTTCCATCAAAAATCTCCTACAGAATGCCCGTGATCTATGTTTCACGGACGTGGTTTGTTCATGTTATCTGGAAGGAACACTACATATAAAACGGTTGATGAGAAAAACAGGGTTGGAGAAAAATAAAGCGCGACTGACTGCTGATCGCTGATAGCCGGCTGCTAATAATTATCTGCTTGCATGCTTTACTGAAATAGTATATCATATATGTGTCAAAAACATATAATCTTTTTTAGCGTCGCCTGCCTTTATGTGACATGGTGTGCTATAGGAAATAGGAAACGCTTCCATGCGACACAACCTCTTCGTACCGAACAAAATGCCTTATGCCAAAGGAAAAAACCGACCAGATGTGCCGTGTATTCTGTGTGCAATTGTCGAAAAAAATGATAAAGTCGAACGACTTGAAGTCCATCGAACTGAGCGTTTTACGATATCGCTTAATCTCTATCCTTACAGTCCGGGGCACCTCTTAATCTTTCCAAATCGGCATATCGTTGATGTACGGGAGTTGAATCAGGAAGAGGTTCAAGACCTTCACGAGCTCCAGTGTCTCTGTTTTGAGGTATTGACGCATGCCTATCAGCCGCGCGGCTTCAACGTCGGCTATAATATGGGCGATGCCTCTGGTGCGAGCATCCCGCATTATCATTTACACGTTGTCCCGCGATACCCGCGTGAGTTAGGGTTCATGGACGTTATCGGTGGCGCGCGCATCATCATTGAAGATCCGAACGCCACGCAGGAAAAACTTGTACAGATATTTCAGGAATTGACAATGTAGTTGTCAGTTAACAGTTAACAGTTAACAGTTTTCAGTTACAAGAGGTTTTTGATAGTTCCAGGGTTTCCTCTTTAACTGAAAACTGAAAGATTTTTTTCGCAGAAAAAAATCGTACTGAAAACTGACAACTATTCAAGAAAGGAAAAGCAGAATGAGCAACCCAGCGTATAATATTTTAGCCGAAACTTTAGAGAAACAGGGAATTCAGATAGAAACGGTCAAAGACCATCTCAAAACGCAACACATTGAGACACCGTCGTGGGGTTACGGTAATTCCGGCACCCGATTTGGGGTCTTTGAGCAGCCCGGCGCGGCGCGAAATGCAGCCGAACGCTTGGAAGACGCAGCCACCGTTCACCGCTTCACCGGTATCGCTCCCACCGTTGCGCTCCATATTCCGTGGGATAAAACCGACGATTGGAGTGCCTTGAAGCAATACGCTGCAGATGTCGGTATCGGCATCGGCGCGATTAACCCGAATGTCTTCCAAGATCAGGCGTATAAACTCGGCAGCGTCTGTAACCCAGATGCCGATGTCCGCAGACTTGCCATTGACCACATGCTTGAGTGCACTGACATCATGGAGAAAACAGGTTCCGATCTGCTCAGTTTGTGGTTTGCAGACGGTACCAACTTCCCGGGTCAGTCGAACTTCAGGAAGCGCAAGCAGTGGATGGAGGCAGCGTTAGCCGAAGTCTACGATGCACTCCCAGATGCCACTCGGATGCTCATTGAATACAAATTCTTTGAACCGGCGTTCTATCATACCGATCTCCCCGATTGGGGCACCGCCTACCTCATGGCGACGAAACTCGGTGAGAAAGCACAGGTACTCATCGACTTGGGACACCATCCGCAAGGCACGAATATTGAGTTCATCGTCGCTTACTTGATTGACGAAGGAAAACTTGGCGGATTTCACTTCAACTGCCGGAAATATGCAGACGACGATCTCACGGTAGGTTCCATCAATCCGCAGGAACTCTTCCTGATTTACACCGAGTTGGTTGCTGCCGAACTCGATCCCGATACGGAAACCGATATTGCTTATATGATTGATCAGAGCCACAACCTGAAACCGAAGGTCGAGGCGAGTATTCAGTCTGTCTGCAATCTACAAAAGGCGTATGCGAAAGCACTGCTTGTTGATCGGGAGGCACTCGCAGCCGCACAGGATGCCGCTGACTTGGTTGAAGCCGAAAGTATTCTCCAACGGGCGCATGAAACGGATGTGAATCCACTGCTGGAACAGGTCCGCTTGGAGATGGGACGCGACCCACACCCGTTGGCAGCCTATCGGAAAAGTGGTTATTATGAAAAGATTAGTGCTGCGCGCGTCGGTGGCGAAAGTCAAGGTTGGGCGTAGGTGCATTTGAAAACACAAGTGTCTGTAGGCGCGCTTTCTAAGCGCGCCTTTCTTATGGAATCTATTAGAAAAATATGACGAAGATTAAAATCGGAATTATCGGTTCGGGCGGGATGGCGCGGCACCATCTTTCCCGATTTACGGCAATGGAGACTGCTGAAGTCGTGGCGATCGCCTCCAGAAATGAGCAGACAGGAAACCAGCTTGCCGCGGATCATGAAGCAATTTTTGTTCCTGATTGGCATTCGCTTGTCGAGCGAGCGGATATAGATGGCGTTGTTATTTGTACACACAACGACAGCCACGGTGAGATTATCCTTGCAGCGTTACAGGCGGATAAACATGTCTTTGTGGAATATCCACTCGCCAGTGATATTGTTGAAGGAGAAACGGCATTGAAACTTGCTGAGGAACGCGGTCGTGTGCTCCGCGTTTCACATCCGGAAGTCGTTTCCAACACCCATAAAGCACTCAAGCAGAAAATAGGCGAACTCGGCGACTTGCTGCTCACCTCTTTTGTGCGTCTTACACCCGGTAGCGGTGCCCGTCCTGAGATTCTTTTCAATCTGCCGGTATCAGGCACGCCTGCGCATTTCTTCATCTACCACATCTACCCGATTGTCGATTTCTTCGGTGGTGCTGTGTCTGTGAAAAGGAACGCGGTCTACGAAGGATTGAGGGAAAACGGGCAGTACGATCGGTTTGTTAACACACTCACTGTCGAGTTTGAACGTGGTGGTATCGGACAGTGGACGTGGGCAGGTGGCATAGCGATTAACACAGCAGAAGAACACGAGCGATACGTCCTCACTGAAGGCACGATAAGCGATGCTGGTGGTGAATGGCACTGCACGACACCCGCTGGCGTAACGCCGCTCATAATTCCAGATTCACCACAACCGACGCTTCAGGAGTTATGGCTCTCTGAAATCCGAGATGCTGTTAATCAACCGCCATGTTTAGAGGACGCAGCGGTTGCGTTGGAGTCAGTCCGTATTAGCCTTGCATCCGAATAATCTATCCCAAGGTACGTTGAAACCATGCAACCGATTTGGAGATGACCGCTTGCTCCGATGCAACGGTGTTGAAGGTGTGGTCACCCTTATCGATAATTTCAAGTGCTGTCGGAGCGTCGCGTTCGGACATCAATTCATAGTACCGCTTCCCGTGAGAGACTGGCACGACATCATCACCACTGCCGTGAATTACGAGGAGCGCGCCCGTGAACTGCTGGATAAGCGCGGAAGGCGATATTTTGGGGAGCTCTTCATAGAATGCCTTTCCGACGATGTTTGGGTTTAGCTGCGCGATTTCCTCTGGTGTAGGTGTGTGCTTGGACCTTGCCAGAATTTCCTCGCGTCGGTCTGGTGGGTCGTCCGAGAGCGGTGCCCACATTACCGTTGACTTTACACGGGCATCTTGCCCGGAGACGCACGCAGCAACACAACCCCCCATGCTCAATCCCAAAATACCGATGCGTTCAGGGTCTACACCACGCATGGCACTGAGGACATCAATCGACTTGATAGCATCCGAAACCTCGCCACCGATGGTCATCTCTGAGAAATCACCTTCACTGTCGCCAGAACCTCGAAAATCGAAACGCAGCGCATAGAATCCAGCACCAGCAAGTTCACGAGCGGTTTTAACGAATATTCTATGCGGTTCAACTTTCGTCCCAGTGAATCCGTGAAAGAAAACGACTGCTGGGCACGGTGTATCGCAAGCCACCGGTGAATGTAGTATTCCGTTCAGTTGTTGTCCTTTATTGTAAAATACTATAGGTTTTTCTATCATATTTTTCTCCTTTGTCACTTACCCCCATTTTTTTTTGAGGGTAGTCTGTCGTTGATATTGTTAGG
>VYCT01000388.1 GCA_009843785.1 Candidatus Poribacteria bacterium
CACTAAAAACCTTTCACCACAAACCTTCAGAAAAAAATGGGGGTAAGTGACCGTTGATGGATACGTTGACGTTCCACAAACACCCGGACTCGGAATTGAGATTAACCGTGAGGTATTGAAACAGTACGGATGAGGGCATCAGGCAATGAAGAATCGAATCCTAATTATATGTCTCTTGCTCTTATCTGTATTGGGTATCCTCTTTCTCTACGACTTCCGCGTCGAAACGGATTCTCGGACACAGCAGTCTGTAGATGGAACGTCTTTTTCACACGATCCATTTAATCAGGTCTTGCAAGAACACGTCGATGAAGCGGGGCGGATTAACTATACAAAACTAAAGACGAACCCCGAAAAACTGGAGAAGTACTTGGATCTGTTAGCGGTTGCAAAACCGATGGAATTGTCCTATAATGCACAGTTAGCCTTCTGGGTCAACGCCTACAACGCGCTTGTTATTAAAGGCGTTATCGACCATTATCCGACAACGAGTGTCCGAAAAGTCAAATGGTTCCGCGGGTTTTTCTATCGGCTTAAGTTCCAAGTTGCCGGTAAAACTTACACACTCAATCAGATTGAACACGGCATTATCCGCACGGAATTTGTGGATCCGCGCATTCATTTCGTCCTTGTGTGCGCTTCAACCAGCTGCCCACCCATCGAAAACAGCGCGTTTTCTGCCGAAGATATTGAGGAACGTCTTGAGACTGCAACGTTCAACTTTGTTCAGAACCCTGAACAGGTTAGGATTGATCGCGTGAAACGTCGTGTTTACCTCTCGAAAATCTTCAAGTGGTACGATGATGATTTTAGGGAGGGCTACGACGGTGTGGCGGACTTTCTCATCGATTACCTGCCCCCTGAAGACGCAGATTTTCTATTAGCGGAAGATGTCAAATTCCACTACTTGGACTACGATTGGACCCTGAACGATCAACATTAGATATTATAAATTGTGCAAATTAACTTTAGAAATAAAGGAGTCGTCAGACATCGCTTTTCAGTCAGAGATATCTTGTGGTGGTAACAGATAAAACTTCTGTCACCAGAGAGGAACTGAAAACTGAAAACTGAAAACTGAAAACTAATCATGGTAAATACTGCCGTTATCGGTTACGGATACGCTGGACGCGCTTTTCATTCATACCTCGTCGGCTTGGCAGATGGATTGAACCTTTACGCTATTGCCACGCGGAATGCTGAACGCCGTGAGGCTGCACGTGAAGCATACCCAAACGCGCAAAGTTATCAGACAATTGACGAAGTCATCGCAGATGATGCCGTTGATCTCGTCGTATTAGCCACACCACACGATACACACGCCGAACTCGCGATCAAAGCAATGGATGCAGGTAAACACGTCGTCACAGACAAAATTATGGCAATGAATACCGAAGAAGCGGACGCAATGATCGCAGCGAGTCAACGGAACGATGTGCTGCTGAGTGTTTTTCATAACCGCAGATGGGATTGGGACTATAATACAGTCAGAAAAATTATTGACGACGGTTTGCTCGGAACACCTTATCTCTATCAGGTTGCGATTATGCGTTACGGCGCACCGGGAGGTTGGCGTGGGGTCAAAAGTCAGAGTGGTGGTATCCTTTACGACTGGCCCGCACACTTCGTCGATCAGGCACTGCAGCTCGTAACGGCACCCGTTGAATCTGTCTTCTGTGATATTCACTACAACACAAGATGGGACACAGATATCGGCAACTATGGAAACCTCATTATTAAGTTTGAGAACGATGTCCGGTACCAGATTGAGATCGGCAACCTTTCCAAGGCAGAGAAGCCGCGCTGGTATATCGTCGGGGATTTAGGGGGGTTAATCAAATACGGACTCGACCCACAGGAGGGACCGATGCGCGACGGAAACATTGATGCCGCGCAGCAAGACCCCGAAAACTATGCAAAAGTTTGGACCGAGGCGGGTGGTGAGAACCGTGAGATCGTTGTCGAAAGCGTCCAGACAACATGGAAATCCTACTATCAGAACATCGCAGACGTACTGAACAAAGGCGAGGCATTGGTCGTCAAACCCGAGGAAATCCGAAAAGTCATGCAGGTCTACGATGCAGCGATGCAGTCTTCAGAAACGGGACAAACCGTGCGAATCTCGTAGAATCAACCTCATAATAGCGATCCTTCAGTCCTATCCCTTTATTTTTCGCTAAAACCCGTTTTTGACAACGGAAAAAACGGAGCAGAAACCCAATATTTAAAAATTTGTTCAGATTATGGACAATAGCGTTCATTTTTTGACACAATTGTTCCTTGAATTCCGGGGAATTAGGCAGAAAAAGGCTTTCAGCGTTGGCATCGTATTTGCTACACAGTATGACACAAACAACTGGTCATTAGGGAGAAACACCATGAAAACGAAAACACAGTATGGATTCATACTGACATTGCTCCTCGTATTTGCCGTTTTACAGAACGGTATAGCCGATCATCACGCAGCAGACACGTCAACATATACAGAATTAAACAAGCAGGTTGTCGAAAGCATTGACAAAGGGTTGGAATGGCTAAAGGGACAACAAGCTGAGGACGGGCTCTTCGCTAATCATCCGGGCATAACGGCTCTTGCACTGACCGCCTTTTTACGGCACCCAGAAAATAAATACGCAGAGGCAGACCATCCGTTTATCCAAAAGGGGCTTCAGCGGTTGGTCGGGCTGCAGCAGCCTAACGGTGCGATCTATGATGTTGAGATGCAACCCGCACTGCCGAATTACAACACCTCTATTTCTATAATGGCTCTCTCCTCAACTGGCAATCCGAAATATGACGAAGTGATTAAAAAAGCGCAAGGCTTCTTGAAAAGACTACAGGTCACAGATGAGGAGAGCGTTTATTTTGGTGGGATCGGCTACGGTAGCCGTCAGGACGTGAAAGATCTGTCCAATCTGAACATTGCTATCCAAGCACTCAAAGAGAGCGGTTCCGATGACCAAGAAGTCTGGGACAAGGCGATTAAGTTTCTCGAAAACACCCAGAACCGGAGCGAAAGCAACGATCAGTCATGGGCAGGTAATGATGGTGGTTTCATCTACTCGCCTGACGGTGAAAGCAAAGCCGGAACAGATGCCGCAGGAAGCCCGCGCTCTTATGCCAGCATGACGTATGCCGGACTGCTGAGCTTCATCTACGCAAATGTTGATAAAAATGATGAACGCGTCAAAGCCGCTTTCGAGTGGATAAAAGAGCACTTCACGTTGGAAGAGAACTACGGCATGGGTGCTCAAGGACTTTACTATAACTATCACACAATGGCGAAAGCGTTGCGACTCTACGGTCAACCCACCTTTGTAGACGCAAAAGGTATCACACACGATTGGTACCGTGAATTCGCAGAAAAACTGATTGCGGTACAGAAACCTGAAGGATTCTGGGTAAATGAGAATAGCCGCTGGATGGAAGCATTGCCTGTGTTAGCAACCAGTTATGCGCTCCTCTCCCTTGACACCGCCTATCCGAAATAGATATAACCGCTTTTAGGCTT
Source organism: Candidatus Poribacteria bacterium (assembly GCA_009843785.1). Lineage (GTDB taxonomy): Bacteria > Poribacteria > WGA-4E > WGA-4E > WGA-3G > WGA-3G. Next base: position 3,512 of record VYCT01000388.1, read on the forward strand.
TTTCAGAATCTATGTATCAATCAATCAAAGTATCCGCAATTTCGTTGAAACCTGCTAAATGGGATAAAGCCTCCAACGCTGATAAATTGGAGGCTTTCTTCGTTGCGGCCGCCAAGGATACGCCACAACTCATTTTGGCGACCGAGGGTGTATTAGAAGGCTATGTCGTCATGGATGTCATTGAAGGTAAAGCTACACCGGAGGCGATGCTTGATATTGCAGAGCCGATTGATGGGACGTATATCCACAGATTCCGTAGGCTTGCCAAACAACTCAAGACCTGCCTCTGCTTCGGATTCGCTGAACGGCGCGGCACCTCTGTTTATAATTCGGCTGTGTTTATTGATAGCAACGGTGAGATATGCGGCACCTATCATAAAACACAGTTCGCCGAAGGCACACATCCATCGTGGAATTTCAATTGCATCGGCGAGACAATTCGTGCGTTCGACACACCCTTCGGACGTGCGGGTGTCCTAATCTGTAACGATCGGTGGAATCCATTAATTGCCCGGACGCTGGTTTTAGATGGCGCGCAATTCCTTCTGATCCCTTCTTACGGTTCAAAAGGTAAATCACAAAATCAAACTGTTCTCGCCAGAGCGCGCGAAAACGGCGTGCCGATTGTAGAAGCAAACGTCGGCATGAACCTTATTATCAGCAAAGGCGAAATCGTCGCATATAAATGGGGCAACGACCAGATTAGCACGGCAGACATTGACATCCCGCACCCACCTTCCACCGAGGCAGCGCGCCATTCGGAGCAGGAATACTTACAAGCGCAGGGGCCTGAGATGGAAGCACGTTATCAGAAAACTATCGCCCGCTTGTAATGATACGGTGTAATCTTCGAGATGCACACTTCGCAAATATATCCTCGACATATAACTCGAAAGCCAAGAGATAGAAACGCTACCCATCAGGTGTTAACTTCCATAAATAGATAACGCCATCAGAACCGCCGCTTGCGAGCAGACGACTATCAGGAGAAAAAGCGAGAGATTGAATACCGCGTTTGTGTCCGATGAATGTTGCAATAGGCTTCCTTGTCGCTATATTCCATATTTGAACCGTCGGTTGCCGTCCACTCATCCCCACGGCGATGCGGGTGCCATCAGGAGAAAATGCAAGGCATGTTGCGTTTACTGTACTCAGCGTTGCAATATCTTGCCAAGTTTTTGTAGATCGGATATCAGTTCTGCCAGCACTCTTAGCGAGAAGGGTGCCATCAGGCGAAAACGCAATCGCTCGAACCGCATCCAAATGTTCAAAGGTAGCAATATTTTCCCCCGTTACAACATCCCAGACCTTAGCAGTTTTGTCCACAACACCCTCACCAGAAGAAAAGGTATAAGTAATGCCATCATCACCTTCTAACTCTTCCCAGTTACGGCCACCACTACTCACCAGAAGCGTCCCATCAGGCGAAAAGGCAAGTGCCTGAATGGGAGCTATGTGACCGGATAACGTCTGATGCAGTTTCTCAGTTTCCACATCCCAGAGCCTGACCTCGTTGTCTCTTCCACCGGTCGCTAACAACGTTCCATCGCCGGATACTTCAGCAGTCATAACACGCATCTCATGCGGAAAGCGAGCGATAGCCTCCTCACCCCAAAGTTCGACGGCATCTTCATACCTAATACTAATCCCAAAGTATTCCCCTTCAGGCGATCGTCCGATAGTCTTCGTGTATCCATTAGTGCTTGCAAGTGTCTTGACCTCTACCCCTGTTTCAATATCCCGCACTCTGATTGTATTGTTCGCACCAAGATTTATGAGGTGTTTTCCATTCGGTGAAAAACTGACACGGATGCCTTCCGATGTATGCTCAGCAGGCGACTTTCTCTCGCTCCTGCCAATCCATTTTTCCGTATCAAGATCGAATGGAACAGCCGTGCCATCCTCAATCCCTAATACATGAACAACGTCGGCGGTGAAATGGGTGGCTATATACCTCCCATCTGGCGAAAATGTGATGGATTTAGCAGATGCTTCAAAGGTAATGGACCAACGCTGTTCTCCTTGTTCAATGTCCCACAGTTTAACGTCGTGATCCTGATACAGACCGCCTGTTGCTAAAAACTTTCCGTCGGGTGAAAACGCGATGCAACGAATACCACCTTCATTGTAGATTTCGGTATGACCAGAAGGAAACGCGAGAGGTCTACGATACTCTGGATGCGCAAAGGACCGGAACTGTTTTCCTGTTTCAACGTCCCACAACTTCGTCGTCGTATCCATGCTCCCTGTCGCCAAGTGTCTACCATCCGGCGAGAACAAGATTGTTCTTACAGCATCCTCATGTTTGAAGGTGAAGCGAACCGTCCGTGTATCAACATCCCACAATATAGCAATATTGTTCCAGCCACTTGTCGCTAAAAGTTTGCCATCCGGTGAAAATGTGACCCTCGTCGCAGGACCACCATGAAGAAAAACAGGAAGCTCTGCCTCAGTGCTTTCAGAAAAAATGCTCCACAATCTTGCTGGACCGTTCCTATACCCGATAGCAATTTGGGTGCCATCGGGTGAAAAGGCGGCTGTTGACGGAATATTCTCACCTTTAGAGGCGAGCAGCGACAAAAATTCATCGGTATAGGCAGAGTAGAGCCACACACCAATGTTAGATACAACAGCAACAAGGTCGCCATCCGGCGATATTTCCACATCCGACCCACCGCCTCTCCCAAATCGGGCGACTGCACCAGGCGGTAATGCGATAAACGTAGGCGCTTTCGCGTGCACATCTCCCAAAACTTTGGGGTCTATATCTACGGGTTCGGTGTGATTTCCCTGCTCGTCCTCGTTAGCTAAAGCTGTTGTGAAAGAAGAAAAAGATATTAAGCTGGCAAGGAGTAATGCAAGGATTGATAGTATACATTTAGACATTGGCGCGTTTCCTTAGATAGCGGTTAATAGGAACCTTTGGTCATCTTAAAATTATCCAAACTTTAGTCGTAATTATAAAGAGGTAGATTTTGAAGAGAAAGGTTTAAAAAAATGAAAATTCAGAGACATACCTATTAGATATTCCACGCTGAACCGAATAGATTGACTGAGAAACCGGTTCCGAGATGCTCAACATTTTCAGCAGCTTCCCTTCAGGTCAATCACTGGTACTATCCTAACATATCTCGAAAAAAACAAGAAACCCTTTCCGCTTTATGTGAAACTTGCTTAAACCTATCTCCGTTAAGTCAGTCAAATACCCTTATGTTCTTAATGACATATCAAAAATACACCAATAGATCCGTTAAAACACTTAGGAGAAAACATGCGTTTAATTGAAGGAATATCTATTGGGGTCGCTGCGATTCGAGCGCACAAAATGCGTTCGCTATTAACGATGTTAGGAATTATCATCGGAATCGCAGCGGTCCTGGCAATGATCGCCATTGGTGATGGTGCTAAAGAAATTGTAATACAGGATGTCCAAAAGTTAGGTGGTGCGACACGCATCACGCTTTATCATACATCCTATAAACGGGAAAATAATAGATGGGTCCGCATCCGTAGCAATGAATACATGGACTACAACGATGTGTTGGCAATAGAGGCAGAATGTCCATCCGTGAACGCAGTTACGCCTCGACTTTCCGACTGGAGAGGCGTTCTGTTTCAAGCCTCGGATGGTACGGAAGCTTACGCCGGTTATAACGGCGTAGATGCCACCTATACAACCGCAATGGGTTGGGATGTCAAAGAGGGACGCTTCATTACAGATGAAGATGTCGAAAACGCAGCAAGAATCTGTGTACTCGGAGATGAACTCGCGACCGAACTATTCGGTAATAAATCCCCTATAGGACAAGAAATCAAAATCGTCAAGAGGATTAGCTACCGCGATCAATGGGGACGGCGGGCGAGAAGGCGATCTACCGAACGCCTCACGGTTGTCGGTACAATGATACAGAGGGGCACCAGTCTCCAGTTCGGCTGGTGTTACGATAATCTCGCTTTTATCCCCATATCAACCGTACAAGAACGCTTCACGGGTAACGATAGGATTGACGATATTATGGTTTTCGCTAACACCATCGACGTTATCCCGAAAGCAATTGAAGAGGTGAGAACAGTCATCAGAAAACGACATAGAGACCAAGATGACTTTGTTAGAATTCGGGCGATGCGTTCAGGTATGGCACAGTTAGAGAAAATCAGTAAGGTAATCAAAATTGCTTTAGGGAGTATCGCCGGGTTTTCGCTCCTCGTCGGTGGTATCGGTATTATGAATATGATGTTAGTCGCTGTGAGTGAACGCACCCGCGAGATCGGTTTGCGGAAGGCTCTCGGTGCTAAACCCTTCGATATCTTGGCACAGTTCCTAATGGAAGCAGTGATAATGTGTGGTGTCGGAGGTGCAATCGGTGTTGGTCTGGGTATCTGTGCTGGCGAAGGCATGGCGATGCTTGCTGTCAAAATCGCTAAAATTGTTCCGGAATGGCCCGCCGTTGTCTCTATGGAGTGGGTACTCATCTCGGTATCTTTCTCCGCGGCGATTGGTATCTCGTTTGGATTGTATCCCGCCATAAAAGCCTCTATGCTCCAACCTAAGGAAGCACTACGCACGGACTAAACACAGACCATCCAAGTAACAGCTGTTCTCGTAGGCGCGCTCGGAAAGCGCGCCTTATTTTTTAGTTTCCATTCCGAGAATCCACATCAATCTCAGAATCCCAGAATAAACTTATTTTGCTTAATTACGTCTAATCAAAGCAATTGGGATCAATGCATAATTTCAAAGGATTTGGAAACATTATATGCGTCTAATTGAAGGGCTATCCATTGGACTCTCCGCAATCCGTGCGAACAAGATGCGCTCACTGTTGACGATGCTCGGTATCATCATCGGTGTCGCAGCAGTACTCGCAATGATCGCTATCGGTGACGGGGCAAAGATAATTGTGCTGCAAGACGCACAGAAATTGGGCGGTGCCAACCAGTTTACAATGTACCGCACCTCGTATAAACGAGAAGGGGGACGATGGATTCGCATCCGTAGCAACGAATACTTGGAATATGAAGATGTACTCGCTATTGAATCCGAATGCCCGTCGGTCATTGCTGTCACACCTCGAATCCCCGAATGGAGAGGGTCGTTAATACAGGCATCCGACGGCTCTGAAACCCGCGCGGGTTACAACGGTGTAGATGCCGCCTATCCCATCGCAATGGATTGGGATATTCAAGAAGGACGGTTCATTACAGACGAAGATGTCCAAAACGCAACAAAAATCTGTGTCCTCGGTGAAGAAGTCGTTACTGAACTCTTCGGCGACAAGTCGCCTTTGGGACAGGAGATCAAGATCGCAAAAGGGAGTGGTCGTTACGACCGCTGGGGACGTAGAGACAGTAAACGCTCTACAGAACGGTTCACGGTCGTCGGAACGATGATGCCCCGCGGGCGAAGCCTCCGGTTCGGTTGGAGTTACGATAACCTCGTCTTTATACCGATCTCTACAGTCCAAGAACGGTTCACGGGCGATAACCGAATTCAGGATATTGTCGTCTACGCGCAGACCGTCGAGGATGTCTCAAAGGCGATTGAGGAGGTAAAAACCGTTATCCGAAAACGGCATAAAGGCGACGACACATTCGTCGGAATTTTTGAAATGCGTTCAGGCATGGCACAATTAGAGAAAATCAGTAAAATGATTAAAATCGCCCTCGGAAGCATCGCAGGGTTTTCACTCCTCGTCGGCGGTATCGGTATTATGAACATGATGCTCGTCGCTGTCAGTGAACGCACCCGCGAGATCGGCTTACGCAAGGCTCTCGGTGCTAAACCCTTCGATATTCTGACACAGTTCTTGATGGAAGCCATTGTTATATGCAGTGTCGGTGGCGCAATCGGTATCGGTTTAGGCATGTTTGCTGGTGAAGGCATGGCAATGCTCGCCGTTAAAATCGCTAAAATTGTGCCCGAATGGCCCGCCGTTGTCTCTACACAATGGGTCTTGATCTCCGTGTCATTTTCGGCTGTGATCGGCATCTTGTTCGGGTTATATCCTGCGGTAAAAGCGTCGTCGCTCTCCCCAATTGAGGCACTCCGCACCGAATAAAACTGCCTGACACAATCCGAAAACACTAAACTATTTTCACGCGATTGCGTCTAAAAGATAGCCAATTTTATAAGAGAAGCATCGGAATTCGGAATCGCGGCTAAAAAGAAAATTGTTGCCAAAAAAAGCGAACTTCATTTACCATTTCTCTGTCTAAACCTTAAGCATACAAACATAACTTAATTGGGAGGCGAGAAATGCGTATATTTGAAGGGTTATCTGTTGGAGTTTCTGCGATTCGCAGCAATAAGTTGCGCTCCTTGCTTACCATGCTCGGTATTATCATCGGTGTGGCCGCGGTACTGGCGATGATCGCTATCGGGGATGGTGCCAAGGCGATTGTGCTGCAAGACGCAGAGAAATTAGGCGGTGTGAATCAGTTTACGATGTACCGCAGCTCTTACAAACGGGTTGGAAGCCGTTGGATGCCGAACCGTAGCAACGAATACTTTGAATTTGAAGACGTGTTAGCAATTGAGGCGGAATGTCCATCTGTGGAGGTTGTCGTGCCGCGAATTCCAGAATGGCGAGGTGTCCTCGTCCAAGTCGCCGATGGCTCTGAAGCACGAACAGGCTATAACGGCGTAAACTACACGTTCGCGGAGGCGATGGATTGGGACGTTGTGCAAGGTAGGTTCATTTCTGAAGAAGATATTGAAAACGAAACAAAAGTCTGTGTATTAGGTACAGAGGTTGTGATGACCTTATTCGGTAACGCTTCACCGATAGGACAAGAAATTAAGATTAGCAGAGGCGGCGATCGGTATAGCCGGTACGGGCGAAAGGAAGAAAATCGCTTAACAGAGCGGTTTACCGTCGTCGGAACGATGGCACCTCGCGGGCGAAGCCTACGATTTGGGTGGAATTTGGATGACATGATCTTTCTCCCCCTCACAACAACACAGAAACGTTTCACGGGCAATGATAGGATTATGATGCTTTCAGTCCACGCGAATACTGTTGAAGAGGTCCCACAAGCCATTGAAGAGGTAAAAGCCGTTATGCGGAAACGGCATAAGAACCAAGACGATTTCTTTTCGCTCAGGGATATGCGCGAAGGTATGGCACAATTGGAGAAAATTGGTAAGGTCATAAAAATTGCACTCGGGAGTATTGCAGGGTTCTCGCTTCTCGTCGGTGGCATCGGCATTATGAACATGATGTTGGTCGCTGTAACCGAGCGGACGCGCGAGATCGGGTTACGGAAAGCGGTGGGTGCAAAACGTGCGGACATTCTGATACAGTTCTTAATAGAAGCCGTTGCTATGTGTGCTGTCGGAGGGGCAATCGGTGTTCTGGTGGGTATGTTCGCCGGCGAAGGCATGGCAATTCTCGCTGTCAAAATCGTCCAAATTGTTCCTGAATGGCCCTCGGTTATCTCAACACAATGGATATTAATTTCCGTATCATTTTCAGCTGTAATTGGTATCTCGTTCGGCTTGTATCCTGCGATAAAAGCGTCAGCACTTTCACCGATTGAGGCCTTACGTACCGATTAGGAGGCACTGTTAATGAATTTAATTGAATGTATCATTTTAGGCATTTCGAGTTTGCGGCGAAATCCGCTCCGTTCTGCTCTAACAATTTTAGGGATTATCGTCGGTGTCGGCTCTGTCGTCAGTATGGTATCCGTCGGCGACGGGTCAAGTGCCATGGTTCTGCGTGAGATTGAGCGAACCGGTGGCACGAAAATCATTGAAATCTACAAAGACGATTGGGACAAACAGTCCGGGACCTTGAGTCGCGCTGCTGGTGAAGCTGTACGCGGCAGAGGCCGCTGGAAAAGAAACCGTGCCGAGGATTTGGAAACCGAGGATGCTTTTGAAATCTTGAAACACGCCCGTGGGGTCGTTGATGTTGTTGCTGAAGACGATATGGGCGGCTGGAACGTGAATTATAAAGGACGATCAAAGGAATCCCGTATTGTCGCCTCAACCGCCGGATACGACCGATCACATAATTGGTACCCCTCAAGCGGTAGGTTTTTCAACGCTGAAGAGGTCGAAGCTGCGAGTAGCGTCGCTGTGATCGGCTCGAAAATCGCGGAAGAGGTTTTTCTTGAAGAAGATCCAGTCGGCAAAGAGATCAAAGCCTCACGTCCTTCGTATTGGCGCGGCAGGAGCGGACTCTATGAGGTACGCCTCAAGGTCATCGGCGTGATGGAAGAGAAGGGTGATGCGATGGATACTTCCGGTTGGGATGACCGGTTCATCATTCCGATAACTACACTCCAACAGCGTTTCAAAGGACGCCAAGATGTTGAACGCATCCGTGTGGAAGCCGTTGATGTTGATACGATCCCGACCGCAATCGTGGATGCCAAAGATATATTAGGGAGACAGCACAACAACACGGGTGAAGAATATAACTATTGGACAGCTACAGAGGAATTAGCAACCGCCAATAAGGTCGGCTTGGTCATGAAAGCCTTGATGGGCGGCATCGCTGCGATCGCGCTCATGGTCGCGGGCATCGGTGTGATGAATATCATGCTCGTCTCTGTCACCGATCGGACGCGAGAGATCGGGTTACGGAAAGCACTCGGCGCAACGCGGAACGATATTTTAGCCCAATTCTTGATTGAGGCATCGGTGCTGACGCTTGGGGGCGGTATTCTCGGCGCGATCTTAGGGATTTTTATGGGGCGCGGCACCGCCGCCCTCATCTCTCGGTTCGTCTGGGAAGGCAGCAACTGGCCATCGGTCATCTCATTTGGGACAATGGTGATTGCCTTACTCGTCTCTGTCGCTATCGGTGTTTTCTTCGGGTTGTATCCTGCCAACAAGGCCGCAAAACTTACACCCGTTGAGGCACTCCGGTCCGATTAGTCAGAAGAATGGCTGTCAGCAGTCGGCTGTCAGCATTAACCAACAACTCGACTCCGATATACATGTTAAAGGCACGAGTTGTTGGTTAAAGAAAGAGAACTTGAGAGCCGAAGGCTGATGGCTGACGGCTACTATAGGAGGGATTAGCCTTGAAAAATATTATTATTACCGCTGCCGTCGTTTTGGTCCTCGTCGTCGCAATCGGGTGGGTTGTACTCGGACGCAGCAAAAACGGAGCCGATCCAGCTTTAGCGAAAAAAGTCGAGGTTGTCGAACGCGGTGATTTCCAAATGAGTATTCGAGCTACTGGCAACTTGGAACCGCTTATTGACGTAGAAGTTAAATCCAACGTTGAAGGTGAGATCGTTAATCTCTATGTTAAAAATGGTGATCCTGTGGAAGCAGGTCAGGTCCTGATAGAACTCGATCCAGAACTCTACGAAGAAGAGAAAAAACAGGCGGAAGCGGACGTCCGAGCTGCGAAAGCGCAACTCAAGCAGGCGGATCTGAACATCTTACTCAAAAAGGAACGCCTCGGAAGCCAGTTGGTTCAGGCTGAATCTGACTTTAAAATCGCTCAGGCGAATTTTGAGACGACACAAGCCTCAACCATAACACAAATCAATCAAGCAGAAACAGACATTCTGACCGCGAAAAACTCACTTGACCAAGATAACATCGCTCTGGAGCAAGCCCGAATCGCGCTTGAACAGGCAAAAATCACACTGTCTGAACAGCAGACATCACTGAATTCAGCCAAGATTGCCTTGGATAACGCGAAATCGGAACTTGATCGAAATACCGAGCTTTATGACAAGGAATTGGTTTCCAAAAAAGCGTTGGAAGACGCACAAGCTGGACACGTGAACGCCAAGGTGCAATATGAAAATGCCCAAAAACGGGAGGAATCACAGAAACAGACGATCACTTCACAGCAAAGAACGATTAAAGTACGAGAAACTTCCATAGCATCACGCGAATTAACATTGGAAAACCAGAAGCACAACCTTGAAGATCTGAAAAAGATGCGGAAGAATTCAGAAGAAGAAGCCAGACTCCGCGTCGAAAATTCTCGAACCCGTTTAGACGAGTTGAATCACACTCTTGAAAACGAGAAATCTTTAACCGAGCAATCCAGAGTGAGTGCAGACGCGAACCGACTCCGCCGCGAGAGCACATTGAAAAACCAAACAGAACGGCTCGAGTGGACCACAATCAAGGCTCCCATGTCGGGAATCATCACACTTCTCGAACTTGAAGTCGGTGAGATTGTCACTTCTGGACGTTCCGCATTTTCGCAAAGTCCACCGCTGATGACCATTGTTGACCCCTCCAAAATGGTCGTCAAAACCTTCATCAACGAGGTTGATATGGAGCGGTTGGATGACGGTCAGAAGGCGGAAATCAAAGTTGATGCCTACCAAAGCAAGAAATATGAAGGCCGAATCTATGAGATCTCGCCGAGTGGGCAGCAACAGGACAATATCATCTCTTTCGAGGTGATGATAGAGGTCCTCGGTTCTCCAGAGGAACTCAAACCCGGTATGAGCACCGATGTTGACATCATCACTTACGAAGAAAAGAACGTACTGATGGTGCCAATTGATGCGATTATCAACGAGAAGAGTGTGACTGTCAACGCACAAGTAGGTAACACATCCCCATTCAAACAGAATCAACCGATTGTGATGCAGACGATCACCGAGAAGACATTTAACGGCACGGTTGAGAGTGTCGGAAACGGTAGCGTGACCATCAACTTGGATAGCAGTCAGCGTGGAATTATGCCAGGTCCCTCAACCGTATCACTCTTGGTCAAAGGCAAAAAGGAAGCCGATGGTGTCCGAGCACAGGTAAGTATCTCAACAGGGAAGTTCGTCATGTTGGATGATGGGAGTGCCAAAGGCAAGCGAACGCCCGTCGAAACAGGCATGCAAAACGAGACGAAAGTCGTTATCACAAGCGGCGCAACCGAAGGCGACCGAGTTATTCTGCAACAACGGAAACCGCCACAAGGCGGCTGGGGACGATAAACGGCTATCAGCCATCGGCTTTCAGTAAGAATAGCAATTAGCTAAAAGAAGTGTTTGATCTAATCAGATACTTCTTTTACTGACGGCTGATGGCTACTACAATTGGATAACTTGCCCATCATAAGCAAGATACGCATTGTCCGGGAGTTCAATCTCCATCTCTTTACACTGTTCCGGGAAATAACGATGATCCAACCGGTGCATAATGTGCGTGAAATACGTCTCCCTCGTTTTCAGTGCCTCGCTAATCTCTAACGCCTCACCAACCGAGAGATGCGTCGGATGCCTTGGATTGAAACTCAGGGCATCAATCACCAGCACCTCAATCCCATTTAGCAGATCCTGGGATGCTTTCGGCAACCGTTTTACATCCGGCACATACCCGAAGTCGTCAATCCGATAGCCGTAAGTCGGAACGTTTCCGTGTTCAACCGGAATCGGCGTAATATCAAAACCGAGCAACGCGAACTTCTGATCCCGTTCGACGACATTCGGAAGTAGATGCCCGACACCGCCACCTTGGAACGTCTCCTTTGTGAACATATAATCAAAGTTCCGTTGTAAGATACCAATCGTTTGCTCCGGACCGTAGACAGGCATATCCATCTGCTGTTTCCGGCACGGCATCACAATGTCGTTTGTCCCACTGACATGGTCAGCGTGAGAGTGCGTGAAGATAACAGCATCTATCCTGTCAATCCGATTTCGGACAATCTGATCCATGAAGTTCGGACCCAAGTCGAATTGAAGGTTTTTCCCGTCTTTTTCAATGTGGATTGATGAACGGGTCCGGTAGTTTTTCGAGCGAACATCCCGCGCGTCGTCGCAGGTCTCGCACTCACATTTATACTCAGGAACGCCTGTCGAGGTACCTGAACCCAAGATCGTAATCTTCATTTATTATCTCTCTATTTCTATAGTTTTCTATCTCGGAGACGTAGTTGTCGGTTTTCATGTAGAGGCTTGTTTCTTTCTGATAACTGACAACTGATAACTTTAACCATCAACTCGTCTACAGATACTTTTGCTAAGGCACGAGTTGAGGGTTAAAACTATTAAATGACTAAACTTACACCGCAAGAATGCCGCGTTCTATCTGATGTTCTCGGTGATACCCCGATGACGGTCATCTCCGCCGCCCGCCTGAAACACGCGGTGTGCGATGCTTATGTGGGTGGCACGCTGCCTGATATCACCGCTGCACTTATTTTTGATCCATTCTGTCCCGACGAGCCGTGTGGGTTCGGCACCGATGCTGATGCACTGTGGCAACTGTTAAAAGCGACCGACGGTTGGAGTTGTATCAACGTTAACACCTCATGCGCGACATCTCTCGGTGCCCTTATTGAAGCAGACAGAGACACAGCTATCCGCTATTACGGCGATGTCTATCACGCGCTCTTAAAACCTGTTCACTGCTACCCGAATGAGGCAGTTCGCCTTTTGACACCAGAAGATGTCACACGCTTGGCGAAAGCCCCTGCGGAAGTCCAAGGAAACGGTTACAAAACACACGCAGCGATGGTAACAGACGGCATCGCCGCTGGCACCATTGTGGACAATAACATCGTTGCTATCGCTCACACCTATGCAGAGAACAACCTGCATACGGACATCGGGGTCTCTACAATAGAAGCGTGGCGTGAAAAAGGGTTCGCGACCGCCGCGGCAGCCCTCGTCGCTCAAGAGATTCAGGCGAGAGGTAAAGTCCCTGTCTGGAGCTGCGGTGAAGACAACATCGCTTCACTCAGAGTCGCACAAAAATTGGGTTTCACCGAAGTCGGTCGGCGCACTTATGTCATTCCTATTTCACCAGAATAGGAGTTTCATGAGCCGAGCGCAGCATCCACTTTATTGATAGCCGCTGCCATTAATCGGGCATGCTCTTCCTGCATATTCACGTTAAACCCAAATCGCAGGGCGCGCCCTAAGATTGATAACGTCTGCGGACACATATCCCGTGAATATTCAACATCCCCTTTGTAGCGCGGATCCTCCCACGGATACCCTGATGCATCGGGCGAATGCTTGAACAGAATGGAATCCCAATAGGTATAAATATGCCGATCTGGGAAGCCTTCGTTGTAAGCAGTACCGGCGTTGAGTCCCTCCGCCCTGAGCGCATCGGCGTACTTCTTGGCGAGTTCCACATCACGCACGATAATCGCAGCACTAATACCACACTCGCCAGCAGGGTCATCGACATGTTGCCGGATATAACCCTTCGGTTCATCAGAGAGTTCCGCGGTGAACGCCTTTTTGAGTCGGCGTGTGTGTCCCAAGATGTCCTCTAACTTAGAAAGTTGCACGCGCGCAATCGCACCTAAAATTTCACTCGTCCGGTAACACTGCCGTGAGAACGGTTTGTTCTGCCATTCAGAATCGCTCATCCACATCGGTAGACCGGGTTCCGCGGCGAACGCCGCACGTTCATAGACATCATAGTCGTCAGTAAAGACGAGTCCGCCCTCCCCACAAGAAATTACCTTATAGTAGTTGAGACTCCATGCCCCTGCATTGCCCCACGTGCCAGCGTATTTGCCTTTATACTGGCCCCCAACACACTGGCAGCAATCCTCAACAACTTGCAGATTGTGCTTCTCTGCAAGTTCGACAATCGCCTCAAGCCGACACGGTACACCTTGCATGTGTACCGGCAAGATGGCTTTGGTATGCGGTGTAATTTTCCGTTCGACATCGGCAACATCCAAACCGAGCGAGTCGTCAATTTCTGCGATAACCGGAATCGCACCGACACCCACAATAGCGGCAGCGGTCGCAATAAAGGTATACCCGGGTAAAATCACTTCGTCCCCCGGTCCGATACCGATACCGGTGAGCGCGCAGATGATCGCCGATGTGCCTGAGTTCACCATCAACGCGTGTTTTGCACCGAGGTACGAAGCCGCTTCGCTCTCAAAACTGGCGACATTTGAATCCTCAACGAACCGAAAGAGCTTACCACTGCGTAACACCTCTGTCACAGCATCAATCTCACGCTCGTCTATTACACTGGGCCCGTGCATTCCACCGGGTATAGATTCGGCGATAATGGGCGTTCCACCATCTATTGCTAAACGTGCTGCCATCTTTCTCCTCCACAAATGTTAGGACGTAGTTTGAAGGTATCGCGGTTACAAACCGCGCCTACAAAGGCACAAAATATGGTGATACTTTATCAGATGCCTACCTTTTTGTCAACAGCGTTTCATCGTCACTTACCCCCATTTTTTTTTGAGGGTAGTCTGTCGTTGATATTGTTAGGT
>VYCT01000286.1:0-13759 GCA_009843785.1 Candidatus Poribacteria bacterium
GGTCACCTTTCGTTGTTGCGCCCGTGATACTGATGCCGTCGATTTTAGTGCCAGGATCACCTTTTGTTGTTGCGCCTGTGATGCCTGTTCCGTCGATTTTGGGGCCTGGGTCACCTTTCGTCGTCGCGCCTGTAATCGAATGCCCTGCTATACTTTCACCAGGCGGTCCTTTCGTTGTTGCACCCGTGACAGCATGCCCCGCAATTGCACGTCCAGCATAGAGGTTTAGTGCTATCACCGCTGTGGCTTTACGTTCTTTACCGTCAACCGTACCCGTTGCGACAACGGTAGCCGTGGCTTTTATATTTCCAACAAGTCCTGATATACTGACATGGAGATGTCCCTCGCCTAAAGTGGTATCAGCATCGGTTGTTATTCTTGCGCTCCGAAGCGTTGTTGAAAACATCTCAACAGTTATCGCGACATCAATTCCCGATGGGTTGATCAAGTTCTCCTCAATGTCCGAAAGGATAACGCCGCCGAAACTCCCCGTAGAATCTACGAAAACATCGACCGGCTGGAAGTATCCCCATTCGAGCATGTCATCTGGTTCGACATCGGGGATGCTGACTTCCGGTCCGACTTCAAACTCAACAATCGTCTGTGCAGTTTTTGTAGATGTGCCTTCCGTCCAGGATGCAGTGAGCGTGAGGAACGTCTGTGATTTCTCGGTCACATCCGCTATCTTATAATGAAGATCGCCACGGTCAATTTTTGTATCAGTATCAGTTGTAACAAACTCGGCAGGTGGTGTTTCGAGCGTCGGCGTCACCCCGATAGCATTATCGAAATAATCCATCACATTTCGGATGACACCACTATTGCCAGCGACTTCGCGTTGTTTTGGGATTCTTAACCATTCTTTGCTCATTGTTTATAGTTTACAATACAAGACACAAACACGGATGTTTGTGCTACAAGGTGACCAGTTTCACCGAAGTCGTTGGTGGATTTCGGAACGAGTGCCGTGCCTCTAAAACTTGGCAGAGCGTCCCGTTTAAATGCATGCGCTCCGGTATTTGCAAATAGACCACATCGCCAACCCCGAGATGGAAACTCGGTTTCAGTGTTAGGTTTAGGATTTGGTGTATATCTTTGAATCTTGCCAAGTAGCTGCGTGCAAGCCATTCAGCCCAGACGCGTTGATGGTCATCCAAAGGCACGGTAACCTCTAAAAGTCGTGCGCCGTTTTCAGCAATACTGGTTGCATCTTCAACCAATACTTCTTCAGCGTCACCATATCGGAGTCGGACGCGATTATAGTGCTGTCGATTGTCGTTCGTCGCGACGATGCTTTTGATAGGCATCTCCAGTGTGTTAGCGTTCAACGTCAACAGGTGATCTACGAAAGTGATGTCAAACTTGCCGGTATGTGCTGCCGCAGTCGTTTCCTCGTCACCGCGGACAAGGTTAGCGAATTGCCCGTTTGCATCCGCGCCGGTATGTTTTATCAACTCATTGTCCACATAGAGCCATCCTTCGCTGGGGTAATTGCCCCAGTTCAGTTCATCCGCGGTAATCTGCTGTTGTGTTGCGGTGATCCCCGATCCGCCGCCATTGAGAGCTTTCTGTGGTTCGCGGGGCCGCATGAAAAATAAATCTCCCTCGAAACCGAGAATAGAGTTAGTAACAATCGCAATATCTTTCAGCACATCAAACCCTGTGCGTCCGTTTGTCAGTACCTCGCTCAGCCGTTGGTTAATCTGATCGTGATGTTGAATCCAGTTCCAATTACCGATGCGGTTGACAGGAAATTCACCGCGGGGCTGCCCGATATCGTCGAAGTTTCCGAAGCCGGTGATAATATGCAGTGCATCGTTGACCATGGCAATTGGGGCGGTCGTTGCACCGTGAACGCCATAGAAGTAATCCGTTGCCTCGGTATCCGGGTTATCCGTCGTTGTTGCGCTGCGCCAGTTGCGTCCGATGTCCTGAATTGTCCTCGATGGGTGTTCAATTTTGTATACGCCGCCGATTTTTTCTCTCCAATTGGGATCGGAGAAAATCACAGCGTCCTCGTACATATACTGTGAGCCTTCTATGAAATAGAGCACAGTGCCCTCAACAGTAAGCGAACGCGCTGCGAGAGTTACATCTGAATACGCCTTGAGTAGCTCAAATTGGCAGTTGGTGGTGTTCACTCGCACGAGTGCGGCACCTGCTTGTAGATCAGAGAGGAAGTTTTCCGGGTTTGTCGGTGTCACGAGATCACCATCGTCATCCACAGTTTGCGTAAATTTTCGCACCTGAACCACAAGATAAACAGCATCATCTATCGTTACCAACTCCAGTATCCCCGTAAACGCGCCGCCAGCATTATCGCCGAGGTGTGGTATAACCTCATTCAGAAAATCGTTCTCGATAATATCTTTCTCCAGGACACAGACACTATCGGCACCTGTAACTTGTGCGACAGCTGTGGGTGCTGCGATCTCGAAAGTTCTGTGGGTATCCTCCAAGGGACCGAGGACGGCAGGATTAGAATTTGCGACTTGTGCGCTCCCTGCCGAGACGGTAATCGTGACTTTCGTGCTGGTATTGCTTTGCGGAATCGTGAGCTCAGCCGTATACTTCGACGCATCACCCGTTACCTGTCGAAAGTTGCCGATTGTGCCGACATCTGTCGTTGCATCCGCTTGCACAAAGTTTTCCATCGGTACCGGTGTGCTGTCGGTGTACATCCAGTCGAAAGTCAAAGGTACAGGACGTGCGGTGATAGGTCTTTGTGTTGGCACGCCGATTTTGACGATCGGAGCGACAATTCCCAAATTTATCGTCGCGGATGTGTCCGCCGAGGGACCGGTGACATTCGGATCGGCAATCAGTGTTGCGGCATTCGCCTTGACGGTTAGTGTCCAGGGACCCGTCCGCTTTTGGAATCGGACATCGCAGGTATACCGACTATCGCTGACCCTTGTAAATCTAAAAAGCTCGCCGCCGGGGTCGCCTATCAGAGCACCGATACCGAAGCCGCTGACCGGGGCAGGATTCCCCGCACCATCCTCAAAATCAAAAACAATAGTAGCAACCCGACCGGTATATGGGGATGCCATCGGTGGACGGATAATCACCGAGAGCGAAAGCGTCGCTGTCACCGGGGGCGTGGATCCAGATACAAGTGTCAGACTCTGTGAATTTTTTTGTCCGCGTAGTGCCATGTGAAATAGTTACCAGTATCCAGTGTCCAGTTACCAGTTAAGAACAATCTTCCTTCTTCTCTGGTAACTGGTAACTTCTCCTAATGTATACTTTTTCGCAATTTCTATACATATCACAATGGATATGTATAATTTCTATACGCTTCGTCATTTGGCGAAGGGTTATTTGTGCTATAAACTATGAAGTTTTGCGGCGTACTCCCTTAGATGCGAAGTGCATCGTGCTATAGGGCCTTTTTGAATGTGAGTATCTGACTTTTTCCACCGCTCACGAAAGTTGTCGCCCCGTGCAGTGTCTTGTTTTTGATGTCAAAAGCGATGCCGGCGTGATTGCCGTGAGTGTCTTGATTCATTGTAATCACAGCAGTTGTGGTATTTTGTGCAGTCGCTTTTGCTATGCCGAAAGTGTCATTTGATCGGTTGACGTACGCGTAATAGAGTCCATCGTTTGGATGATAGATCAGCTGCCTCCGACTATCCGGCAGCATGAAAATTCCGACTCCTAAGTAAAAATGCGCCAGCTGCGGACGCAGCGCGTTTGTATGTAGCACAAACACAGTTTCTGTGTCTGTCGAAATGTCCAAAGATATAATTTGGTTTTCACTGCTCATCTCATGGGCATCATAGTTTCCGCCAGTTGTAGCAAGAATGTAAAAATTATTGCCTTGTTTCGCAAATTTCCACACCTCTGTTCCGGATGTAAACTGATGTGTCCTCGTCCATGTGCGCGTTGTTTCATCATATTCGATAATCTGGTTTAATCCGTTCGGGTTATTTCGTCCGCCGTTATAGAGAAAATAGAATTTATTATTTGCAGCATCGTGTATAAAATCCGTTACAAATCCCCCCCACGTCACAGGATTGCTGCTCCCCAGATCACTTGTCCCAATCAAATTATAGTTCACACGTCCGTTGCTCGAAAAATGCGAGGCAACATCGCGTTCAGGGATCGCTATATCGGATTTCGTGATGCCGGCATGGTTAAGAATATCGGTAATCACATCCAAGATATGCCGGTATCGATAAGGCGATTTCATCTTTAGCTGCGGGTAGCCGATGCCGTGGTTGGCGATAAGTCCGCCTTCCGTGCGCACGCCTTTATCGTCAATAATAAAGTTGCGAGGGCTGAGCGTACCTTCCGTTTTCAGTTTATTGACGGGTGCGATCTCATCACCCACGCGTGTTGCCAACGTGGCAGCACCATCAGAAGCCGGCAGGATCGCATCCATAATCGGATAGAACCCATTTTCGCCTGCTTGTTCGAGATCTTCCGTCAACATAAAGTGCCGCGGTATCCCGAAATCGGTGATTGCGTTCTGCCGTATATCGCCGAAGTTATCCGTGCATACGACTTTTACAGTTGCGCCGCTCGCGTCCTGGACGAGCCGGAGGATCGTCCCTTGAAATACGGTTTCCGTGTAGCGTTGTCCGTCAACGATAAAGCCGGCTTCTATTTCTATTGGCGAGTTGCGCCCGGTACGTCGTCCGCCGTTTCGGGTAAAGAAGTTTGACGAATTGTTCGGCGAGAAATCGCCGTGGATGTCTCGGATCGAAAAACTTGCTTCGCCTACTCGGAATTCTGTAAGATTTGGGTAATCGACCCCGCGCGCAATATCATCCACCGAAGCAATGGCATCCGTTACATCTTGGTCGTGGATTTTCACTGTGATCGCGATAGGGTTCCCCTGGTAGCTGAACGTTTTGAGTGCTGTGTCCGGCACAAGGACTGGGACAGTGACCGTAGCAGCTGCCACACGGACGGTGATCTCGGTATCCTCGCTGTGTGCTGTCCCGGAAACGGAACGGCTGACGGTGAGTTGGACGGTTTCAGTCGTGTCGGTATTCGGTGCAGCGACAGTCAGGACAGAGTCGTTGAGGGTTATCCAATTCGGTGGTGTGTATCCTGTTTTGAAGCTATAAGTGGTGGCATCGTGGGAAACCGTAGCGAGATCGAGTGTCTGCGTATCCTGTGCGTCTATTGAGATGTCGGGAATCGTCCCGTGCCATCGGACATCGCGACAGCGATAGATTTTATCGTGTTGCCCTCCGACGAGGAGGAGGTCGCCAGCGTGTTCAACAAGCCCAAATGGGGATTCTTCAACAGCTGCCATGCTGATACCTTGTGGTGCTGCGGTGCCGTCCGTTGTGTCGAGGATCGCCAACTTTTTTGTGGTGGTTCCGACACCGACAAGTTTTTTTCGGTACCATGCTAACCCGCTCGGTTTGTCCTCGTTCCATGCCCCGAATTGTGTCGCTCGTCCGACGCGTTTCGCGGTGTTCGGTCTGTCTGGTCCGCGGACATTTATTTTAAAGAGTGCATCTCTGGTGATATCAAGGGTATAAACGCTGTTTTCCGTGGCGTTATAAGCGATGGCTTGTGCCGATTTGACGGCTGATGGTATGTCGCCGAGCGATGTCGGTTCGCCTGTATCCGGGTCCAGTTCTATGAACACGCGGTTGGGGCTGCGTCCAGCGACAAGGATTTTCCCATTTCGCCAAGTTGCGGCTCTGACGTTTCGGTTGGTGATGGAAGCGTCCGCATTGGCGTAGTTTGTCCGCGTGAAAGGCGTGAGTGTCCACGGTGTGTTTGTGGTATCCACTGTATAGCCGCGTGTGGTCGCGCACATAAAGAGCCGTGTGCCGGAGGACGCTAACCCTTGTGGGTTCATTGCGCTTCCAGAAAAATCAGCGAGTTCAACGAGTTCACCGGTCAGTGGCATATCGGTCACGCCTCTCTTTGGTTGTGGATTTTGTTTGCTTTGGCATCGTTATGTCTCGTTTGTGTTTGAACTGCACATAATTATTCTTTTGGGCAGTTCAGGATCGTTCGCCTTTAACTTTCCCTCACAGAGAACAGGACGCGCCTGCCGCCGCCTTTCCAACGCGAGAGGTACCGAATTTGCGTTTCGGGGTTGGGCCAGAGCGCAGGGAAAACCCGTTCCGGGTATCTTTTGTATTCTGCGGCAAAGACGAAGTTTTTGTATCTCCGAATGAACGAGATGAGGGTGTCGGCAATCGTATCGCGTGCCCCACGTGTCCTCGGTGAAAGGAGCGTCAAATTAGCAAGCCATTTATCGCGCTCGCCTCCGATCGGTGGTACATAAGAGAGCCGTTTGCGTAGATCGGGTTCTACGGTCCCGAGATCGAGACTATCATATTCAATCCGTGAGAGCCCGCCATCTGAATTGAGCACTAAGAGTCTATCGAGGATCATGATTTCATAGATGCGTGGTGTTTCTCTTGCTGCCGCGGTAAAGGTCAAAGTTATCGATTTTGCTTTCGGCTTCGCTGTGCTTTCATCCGTCCAGAGGTTGTGCAGATCGTGCTGGTATCCGTCAACGGTCGTAGAAACTTCGTCACCAGAATCGTTTGTTACTGTAGCGGGCAGTGTGCGAGCAGCGGGGCTCGTGATATTCTCTGGGTTGGTGAACGCTGCCGTGTAGCTGCTGACACCGGCGCATTTGATAAAGATGTCGGTAAACTCGCGCGCAGTGCCAGAGCCATCGCCAGCTGTGTCGATGTGCAGGAGCATCGAGGTTTCTAACGTGAAGGTGTTATAGTCGTTATCTGCTACGGCTCGGTACTGGCTGCGTCCGCCGCCATAATTCAAAGGATAGTCGAAAAACTGCGCCATGGGTGCGCTCCACATTAGTTTTAGTCAATTATAATGTGGAGGGCGTAGCGTTTAGAATGGGAATTCGGTGGGAAAGCAATACATAAGCAATACATAAACAATACGGAAGGTTATCCGTACGATGAGTGTGACGGAGGGAGTTTTTGGGCAGTTCAATCAAAAAAGAGAAAGATGAAACGCTGTTCCTCGAACTCGCACTCCGCGGGTACGACCTCTCTAAGCTGAGGGATAAGGAGACGACCACAGAAATTATTAAGATAGGGTAAGATTCAACTGGAGAATTTGTAATTTCCTTCCCTTTGTGTTATACTATTTAAACCAGTTTTGGGTGGCACTACGAAGCGTACCGCTCGGTATGTCTGCCACCCTCCCACCTTCGTAGGGGGATAAAGGACTGGAGACTGGAAAATCCAAATAATGCTATATGAATTTACAAAGCTCAAGTTGAGCGAAGAAGAGTTTTTCAATCTTGTTTTCATGAATGCTTCACCTTCTTGGGAAAGTAAGCCTGATGAGCACAAGTTTCTGCTAAGTATATGTGGGGTTTCACTCAAGGAGGTAGTTAAAAAAGTTGTTGAAGAATCCAGTTATAACGGGAGTAACCCGACTGAGGTTTTTAGGAATATAGATGTGGTTACTGAAAGTAGCAATAAGCCTTGGTTTGAGCGTCATGTATCTATCAGCCAATGTTTTGATAAGGATCGGATGGGGGAACTCTGGATTCGGAATTTGTCCGATTATGTAGGTCGGAACGGAAAACGTGCAGGCGAAAGAAAAAAGTGTCCCGGTGGATCTTTTTATGTTGATGATGGCAATCACCGTGCGCTCGTTTATGCCATGCATATAAAATTTGGAAAAATGAGGTACAACTCGGTTAATGCAATACACGCAACGTCGTGGGATCTCGCGAGTGGTATCTTAAATTTTCGTCCTGAAAGAGCAGCTTCTTTAGAGCATAGCGGAGAGCTACAAGATAAGAAAATTTTGAGAAACGAATTCCAACTGCCTATCGGAATTCAGATTAAGACATATAAAAGACGTTAACTTTGCATAGTTCTGAGGAGCGTTTTGTATGAAACAATCAATATTGAAGGGTTTACAATCAATAGCTACCTTTAGCTAACCACCAACGGCAATATCTTTATGAAATGGTGCCGACAACAATCCGAATTAAAAAGGGGTAAGTAATGGATTTTGATCCTTTAGTTGAAATAGGAAAAGATGAAGGTGTTAGATTTATTGTTCGCAAGTTCCTTGAGTTAGCTCGTGATAAAGTAGAGAACTTTCACAGATATCTCAAAGATGATGATTCTATTGACCTGGATAATCCCAACGAAGTTGAAGAAAAAGCACTTCGACAGATACTTAGCGATCCTCAGAATAAGAAATGCGAGTATATCTTGAACTTTCTTAGGAATGTAAAAAAGGAAGGAATAGATAATGATACTGCCTACTCGCTTCTACAAAGTATAGATAATATGTCGTGGAGACAGTTCTGTATTCTGAGTTGTCTGCATAAGAGGCACAGGAATGAGTTACAGATCGAGTCAGGAGTTTCTAGCCGAGGTTCATTACAAGTTGATGTTATGCTAAGCGATGTAAGAAATTTAATGAGTGCCGAGTATATTGTAGACGGGTCAAACAGATTTCTTAACTATAGCGACCACAATCCAGATAACTTAAGACTCACTGGTATGGCAAATGAACTAATTCGTCTTCTTGAACTTGGTACTATCTCAGACGAGGAATCAGACAAGCCATTTTTGCCATGGGGAATTACGAGAACAAAACGGCAGTGAAAACTTCACGGAACACCCGAGATTAATCAAGACAGCAGATGCACTATTGAAAATATAGTCGGTTGGCGTTTTGACGATGAGCAAACCGAATGAAATAGAAAATTCGTAGATGCAGATGTGGATTTTAATCGAACCAGTTACGCAAAGCAGGACGCAAACGAGAAGGAGAAACGACAAATGTTTGAACCCTTTAGTATGTTTCTTACTATAATCAATACTCTTACGAAGTCGGTTAAACTTGTGTTTGATTGTACAAAAACGGAGCAGGACAGGTTTGAGGAACTGGAATTTGTGATGGAGTCAGTCTTGTATAACAAATGGGGTTATGAAATATACCCTAAAGATGTAAGGAAATGGTTTGCGTCTCTGCCTCCAAAATACAATGAACCCAAATATGAAAAATTGAAGCGACATGTATATTGGAAGATGAGGGTTGAGGGTAGATTAAAGCATATTTTTGACATCCCATCTCCGCACTCGACCAGGTGCTAAACCTTCTAAATGAAAGGAGTCTCCAATTATCCTATAGGTGTATCACCAAAAACGTCCTCACTCAGCGTTGTAGGGTAGTCGTGTCCCCTCACGGAGACACAACCCCCTCCGAACCGCACGTGCGACTTTTACCGCATACGGAAACCCTCCAGTCGAGTGTGGCGATATACGCTTTAGGTCATAATAACCACTTTTACTTTATTTCTTATTCATAAGTCTATGTACTTCAGTCCTTTATTCTTTATATTATAGCGTTTATCACATGATCTTCTATGCTGAATTCTTCACTTAAATTCGTTTTCAATAGACTCACCTCCTTATTAACATCTTCCGAGTAACAGCGAACTCTCCCGCTTTGAAGGTATACAAATAGACCCCACTCGCCACAGGTTCGCCCTGTGTGTTTCTGCCGTCCCAATAGGCAGCACGACTTAAGCTATGATAGACCCCGGAGGGGCGATAGCCTAGTGCTAACTGCCGAACAATCTGTCCCTTTATAGTGTGAAATGTCAACGTAACATCCGCGGGTTTCGTAAGTTCATAAGGGATCCACGTCTCTGGGTTAAACGGGTTTGGGAAGTTCTGTCCTACGATAATTTCACCCTGTTGGATATCTGGCGAAGCCCCCGCTTCGTCAAAATTCCACTTTTCTATTTGTCTTGCCGTAAAACTTTTGCGCGAATTTCCCATTCTATATTTTTGCTCTACTGTGATCTGTATACTCCTTAGAGGTTGTCTTTGGCGTTTCAATAGAACAAGATATTCAATTTCTGTATCAGGATGTCCACGTCCAGGAGCAAGTATACCTGGAATACCTGGAATCCTAACTTTCAGATTATGTTCTGATAAACGAATCAATTCAGAAGCCTTTTCAAAGGCTTCAACTATCGCGAGTGCCCTTGTTGCCTGCTTTATCGCCACTTCGATCCCCTCACTCGCTATCAATACTGCAACATGAACTAATAAATCAATCCCCTTCTTTTTCGCTATCTCACTTTTAGTCTGAATTGGAAACATAAAGGACTGTGTGTCTTCTGGAATGTGGAGGGTTATTATACAATCCGCATAGGAGACTTCCTTGTCTGGAATACCTGTCAAAGTCGGATGTTTTGCTTTCAAGGTAAAGTAAGTAGAGTGCGAACTAAGTGCTCCCTCTGATATGAGATTTTTTGGAAGTTGTAAGCGAATTTTTGAACGCTCAATAATAGGCAGTATAATGGTGAAAGCCGAAGGTTTACGATTACTTGCCGCAAGAGTGAGTTTAAAGGTAGCATCATGGGCAACTGCATCGTCTCGCACTTCGATTTTAAAGGTATATTGATTAGGATTTTGAAAATCTTGAAGACCTTGAAACAACATAATAGGGGTAGGGCTAGACTGACCGCGAAGAATATTCTTATAGTTTACTATCGAATCAAGAATCTTTACATCTTCATCTCCAGTCTCTAAGACACCGTGGACGTTACTAGCTGTGTTTTTCCCATCGTTTTTCACAGTCACTTTTAACTCAATACGTTCTCCGGGCTCTATTAAACCATTTGAGTTCCCTCGGCTCCAGCCCCAATAGGAATCACTATCATCAATATCTTCAGATACAATCACGATTTTTTCTGCAAATGCGATTTCCAAGCCTACGGTAAATATAAAAAGTAAGGTTAAGATCACTTGGAAATTAAGTTTTTTCAACATGATATTGCTCCTTATAGGTTTGCTGCAGTCATAACCATACTAAACTTTGGACAATTTTCACCGCGGCAGGCAACCGAGAAGAAACACCGTTTTGCTTCGGTGTTTCTTCTCAGCAAAACTCCGGACACAAGATACATAGCACTCCTACGGAGTGCGGGAGTTTGAATAGACCGATTTCTATAGACATAGCACTCCTACGGAGTGAGGATTTTTCTACGGGTTTCTTGGGTGTGCGAAACTTTTGAAAAAATATAGACACCTTTGAAACACAACGCCCATGAAACAAAGATTGTCCAAACTTTAGCAACCATAGCAGATACCAAAATATTCAATGAATGTTCACAAGGTATCACTTGCAACTTGCACGCCACCATTCCACTGGCAGAGACAGGACTCGGCACAAAGGATGCACCGAGGTGGAATCCCTATCCAGCAAGTTAATGAGAAGTTTATCACAAAAAGCAAAAAAATCCTTGCGAGAATGTCCTCAGAATGCCTTCCAAAGACATCTCCTGTGGGTAACCTACCCCATTTCTAACTTGCGTTTAGTCTTGAGAGGAGATACTCTTGCCCGCGATTACCTTTGATTCTATTGCAGTTACCGCAGAGCAGTTGAAGATTTTCAATATGGTCAGTCCCCCCAACAGATGTCGCGATGATATGGTCGATTTCAAAATTTTGTATTTGAAAATGCTCGCCGCAGCCGTTACAGTTGCCAGCTTGCTCGCCATATAGCTGCGTTTTGTTTTCAGGCGAATTGTATCTCGGTATATCGCCCAAATCTGTGCGATGTGGGATGTCGTCACGATGTATGATATCCTCGAAAAACCCTTGGTATTGTTCAATACGACTCACAACCAACTCGGCGGCTTTTGCGGATATGTCAACACCTATCCAATTGCGTAGCAGTCCGTCAGCAGCGACGAGGGTTGTGGCGCACCCGCAGAACGGATCGAACACGGTATCGCCTTCGTTAGAGGACGCTTTGATAATGCGGTGAAGTAAGGCAAGCGGTTTTTGGGTTGGGTAGCCTGTGCGCTCTCTTGCTCGACCATTTAGAATTCCTATATTCCACACATCAGCAAGTGCTTTTCCCTTTGGTTCCGGCACGTCATAAATATTTCTACCCTCACTAATCCATTGTGGCAACCTACGTTGAACATTAGGATTTTCCCTGTTATAAATCCGGACAATCTGTCTGCCACCACTTGATCCCGTGTTGTATCCAGCACGAAGCAATTGTCTTTGGCGATCTGTAAGGTCTCCGTATTGCTTATTGAAGATGTATTCATCAGTGGCAGAATACATTAAGACTATGTCGTGGTTACGTTGGAAATATTTAGCAGTATTTGTCCACTTTTCATAAGACCAAACAATCTCATTCTGGAAATTCTGCCTTCCAAAGAGACTGTCCATAACCAACTTCAAATAATGGCTCATTGTCGGATCACAATGCAGATAGATAGACCCTGTAGACTTGAGAATACGCTTCATTTCCAGCAACCGAACCGCCATGTAAATGAGGTACGATTTATCGGAGTTTGACATCGCTGTGTGGATAACTCGGTTCAATGCAGGTTGCTTTGCCTCAATTAAATCTAACCACGCAATATCAATCTCACTGAGCGTCCACGTGTCTTTGAAAGCTGCGCCTGCAGCTTCAGAGCCAATCGGTGCAGCATAATTCGCATTGCTATTAAACGGCGGATCTAAATATATCAAATCAACCGATTCGCTATTCATGCCTCGCATGATAGGAAGATTGTCACCCGTAAATATCGTCTTGGGTTTAACATTAGTATCCACTCATACACCTTCCATCAATTCTATCAGTTATTGTCTGTATCTTGGGTTTTCCAGTCCAGCCCATTATCCACTTGCTACGGTGGAAGGGTGGCAGAGAACGGCGTTAGGTTACCGTCTCGTAGCAATGCCACCCAAAACTGGATTTAGAGAGTGTATCAGATAAGCGAAAATTAGGCAAGATGTTTTTTGATTTGACGATTCGACGGGACTATCGCGCCCCTATCAGCCGGAGCAGTCAGTTTAGAGATTTTGGGTTCTTTTCGTCTACTGGTGGCATCAACGCGCGCTTTTCCTCTTGAAGTGCGCGTTTCTCTGCTTTATTGTGTCTTGGGGCAGGATGACACCTATGAGTTGGTGTTTGAGATACCAGTGTCTTGGTCGGGGAGTTTCTTGGTCGGTGTGGAGCCGATGGTTTCAATTCCCTTCAAACGGGAAAGCGTATCCGAAGTATAAATTTGACAATCCAAGTTATATATTGTATAAGTTTCAATTCCCTTCAAACGGGAAAGCGTATCCAAAGGTATCCAAAGTATTCAACCCTGACCGTCTGAGGAATTTCTTACGAGTTTCAATTCCCTTCAAACGGGAAAGCGTATCCAAAGTCAGATATGGCTTCAGTGTAAACATGAAGATGAGTCAGTTTCAATTCCCTTCAAACGGGAAAGCGTATCCAAAGGATTACCGATGCCCCCCTATGACCGCCCATACGGTGAATTTGTTTCAATTCCCTTCAAACGGGAAAGCGTATCCAAAGTAAATGTTTGGAGTATATTCCTGGTTTTGAGGTGATAGTTAGTTTCAATTCCCTTCAAACGGGAAAGCGTATCCAAAGAAAAAACAGCACACTCTTTCTATTCTTAAAAACAAAGGAACAGGTTTCAATTCCCTTCAAACGGGAAAGCGTATCCAAAGCTGATTACAAAACTTCTTACAAAGGTGCTGATTTTGGTGGTTTCAATTCCCTTCAAACGGGAAAGCGTATCCAAAGTTTAAATTCAAGGAGGTTCAACCAATGAACCGAAGTTGTGTTTCAATTCCCTTCAAACGGGAAAGCGTATCCAAAGTTTACCTACAATGGCCTGAGGAACGTAAGGGTCATAGGAACATCTAGGAAAGACCGACAATAAGGAGAAGCGATCGTAAACTGTAAAGCATGGATATAAAAAACGTGAGGGTTGTGG
>VYCT01000286.1:13769-17424 GCA_009843785.1 Candidatus Poribacteria bacterium
ACACTCATTTTTTTTTTTTATGATACGTACAACACCGATATCTAAACTATCCTCTTAGTCGTCATCTTCATTTTTGGGTGATAGTTAGTTTCAATTCCCTTCAAACGGGAAAGCGTATCCAAAGTTTTCACATAAATCTTCATAATAAATTTTTTTCTTAGTTTCAATTCCCTTCAAACGGGAAAGCGTATCCAAAGAGACCCTATTTTAAGCCCAGTGGGGCCGTGGCTCCAAAACGCCAAAACCAAACACGAACTGCGCAGGGCATTTTTTTCTTCAAAATTTTCCCCAAAAACCCCGCAAACCCACGTGCGCATTGACCCAAACACGATTTTTTACCAAATATGGCTTCAAAGCCAGACACCACGTGCGTTCTTGGACATTTTAAGGGGCATCCGCACTCGGTTACCGGATCGCGTAAGTTGCGTTCGGGCTGATACCTTAATTAGTGTACCTTAAATTCGCACCTAAGTCAAATTTTTTATTTTTTTTGCCGAGCTTAGCGTAATGTCTAAAACGTTAAGTTCAGGGTTGCTGAATTCTTCTGTTCCTCACATAATTCCGATATTCTGGTGTCCTCAAAAAACGCCAATAGTCCGGTGTTTTTTTCATAAAATCGTGATAGGGTTCTTCTGAATGACACTTGATACAGAGTGCCTTAAGGTATTCAGGCGTGTTATACCTTCTTCCGTGAATGTGGTGCGTATGCAGAAAATATTTTCGCTTACTTAAATCTATCCCGCATCTTTCGCAAATCCAGTCCTGTTCCTGTCGATACCATGTTGAAAGGGCCCACCAATAATCGTCGTCGTGAGAGATAGCCGGTGGTGTTGTCTTGAAATTAGCGGAAGGTGTTTTGTTCTGGAGGTTTATTGCTTCTCTAAGACTCTCGTTGTGTTGTTTCTCTTTGCTCAGTGCTGTCTGAAGCCTTGTTACCTCTGCTTCAAGATTGCTGGCTTTGTGGGCATCCTCGCTCACCTTTCTCTGAAGCCTTACGACCTCCGGTTCAAGTCTCTTTAACGTTTCTACCTCATCGCGCAACCTTCCTACCTCGTCGCGCTGGCCGGTTAGTAAGAAAAGTAAGATGAGAACTGTCAAAGATAGTGCGATAATAATGTGTATTTCCATATCAAATTATCTTTCTGTCTGTAGTCGTCGAATTTCATCGTTTATCCTCTGTCCAAATACACGTTTGAGTTCCCGTAGATTACAAATGTGCCATTCTCTGATATGTTCTAATTCAGCATAGGATAACCAAATGTTCCCATCACGAGATATAGTAATTACCGAACTTCGTCCCCTACGATC
Organism: Candidatus Poribacteria bacterium; assembly: GCA_009843785.1. Taxonomy (GTDB): domain Bacteria; phylum Poribacteria; class WGA-4E; order WGA-4E; family WGA-3G; genus WGA-3G. Next base: position 15,078 of record VYCT01000286.1, read on the forward strand.
CATTCTCCATTCAAGTTGACTGCCGAAATCGGATTCAATTTCTCCCCTTCGCGCCTCTAAGGCATAATAGAGGTCAAGTCTTTCGTCTACTTGGACGCTGTCCCGGATGCGTACGTATGTAAGTACTTTTTTATCCCCTCCTTCAAACTTGGCAAGGTAATGAATTCCCCGAATTCCTGAATGAAATGCTATATAATTTCGTGGGCTGCCTTCATGTGGGCCACCGCGTGGACCGGTAAATGTAGGATCTATGAGTCTAAGTTCATCAATAAGTGCTTGAAAATAATGTTTGTATTTTTTTTGTCTTTCTGACAACATTAGATATGCTCCTTTTGACTTACCTTTCGGTTAGGTCTGTGCGTTTCCAAGCCGTTCATCACCCATTACCGCCAAGACCGCTTGTTCAAGATGGGTAATGCCGATAGATGCGATTGCTTTTGGTATGTTCATAGTATTTCCTTTTCTATGTTTCGTTTTATCCGTTCTAACATTTCCGAGACGACTGTTTTAGGTAATTGCATCCGAATTGCTAGCCCTGATGGGGAGCAGGTGTCTATCCACTCTCGAAGTTTTCTTGGTGTTCGGGCTGAGATGATCAATCCCTCAACAGCTTCGCTATATTCTTCACTCTCAAGGATTTCCTGAAGTCTGGCGGCACTTATTCCTATCCGATCTGCCATCGCCTCGTTCTTTATATTGTTACTCATAAACCAAAACCGTGCAGCTAACATTTCAGCGAATGTAAATTTTCGCGTGTCCTTAAAAGCCTTGTTTCCTTGTATTTTGGTGACAACCCTGTAAATATTAATTAGTTTTTCTCTATGTTTAGGTGGTACATCAACTCTGTCATTTTCCCAGTCAGAAATGTTAGCGGTATCTTTGAGTCCCAACATGTCAGTTACTTCTCTTTGTGTAAGACCCGCATCACTTCTGAGCCTCTGCAATTGTTTACTTGTATAATTCCAATTCATAATAAGTCTCCTCTCATTTGATAGTTTGTGTTTCGGTTTCATGGTCGTAGGTTTCCGTTTTCTGTTCCGGAGTATCATAGCGTTGGACGGTTGCTTTGAGTTCGTCAGCATAGTTATAGATGTCATCTATACTGGCGATCTCAACCCGCTCATGTTTGCCATCTTCGTTAACCAAGCCTAAGTATTTCCGCGCCGAGTTGAAATGAAGCCGGCAGATTATTTTTTTTATACTACCGTCCAACACAACAGACATGTACCGGATAGTGTCCCGGTGTTGAATCCTATCCGCGGTAACGACTTCGCGCAGAATAGATTTGACAGTAAAGAACCCTTCCAACTCTTCCTCGGTGGTCACGATACGGGATTCATGTTCTTCTTCAGTTTCCTCATCTGCGATCTCGACTTCAATTGCGTCCTCAGTCGCTTCGCCTCTCTCAATAGCGGAACGTAAACGTTGATTAATCTGCTCATTCAAAAACTGGTTCAACGCGCGTTTGACGATACCTGTGAACTGTTGAACAACCGTTTGCGTTCTTTTTCCGCCGTAAACGCTGGATAGGAAAAACCGCACAAAATCTTCGGAAGGTGCCTCCAGCTGCTCCAACATGATCTGCTTAATTTCTTTCGTATATTTCAAGTCGCTGGCGGCGGTGAGTGCTGCATCCAGATCGAATGTCGGCTTCGTGAACCGCTTGAGCTCGTTGACAAGGGGTTCTTGGATGTCAAACATGTTGAACTCAAGGAACGGCTTACTGTCCATGATGTTCGTTTCTTCTAAATCTGTATAAAAGCGATAGATCACGCCGTCTGTGAGGACAGCAATTCGGGCGTTAACAACTGAAAAATAACGGTACAACTGTGAGGTGTGCGCGTCTGAAAGGTCTGCGCCATACTTTTTGCACTCAATGAGCATGATAACCTCATCATCTTTAAAGATGGCGTAGTCAACTTTTTCGCCCTGTTTCGTCCCTATGTCTGCTGTAAATTCTGGGACGACTTCAGTAAGGTTATAGGGGTCATAGCCGAGAATCTTGATGAAAGGGATAACGAAGGCGTGTTTTGTTGCTTCCTCCGTTATGTTACGGTCTATCTGCACCGCGTTCTCTATCTGTTTCGCGATGTTGGTAGATAAATTTCTGAGTTCCTCAATAAAATCCATAAATATCTGCCTTTCTATTGATACATATTGGCAGATATGTTAAAATTAAAATGCCAATACATCGAAATAGCCTTTCTGTTTTGGTACGGGGGAGGTGACTGCCTCCCCTTCTCTATTGCAACCTATTATCCATTTTCACCGCTTTTTGTCAAGTAACAATTCATGTCACTTACCCCCATTTTTTTTTGAGGGTAGTCTGTCGTTGATATTGTTAGGT
>VYCT01000242.1 GCA_009843785.1 Candidatus Poribacteria bacterium
ACCTAACAATATCAACGACAGACTACCCTCAAAAAAAAATGGGGGTAAGTGACTGTTTGTCCTGCATCCACAAAAATTCCACTTGACTTTTAGGGTGGATGGACTTATATTAATCAAACAGTGTGTTAGCATCTCCGTTGGACAGAAGAAAACAGACCTACCTACTTAGAAGAACACTAAAAAATGGACGAAAAACGAGCGAGTGGACGCTATTATACGCGCGGGAACCCGTTCCAGTTGGAACCGTTCCAGACGTGGGCAAAAGCGTCTAATTTAGCAGAACAGATAACTTTAGAACCGTTTGCCGGTGCGAAAGACATTCCACAGTTGATTGATGCAGCAAACCTACAATGCCGGGATTGGGCATTTTTCGACATTCAACCCGGAGCAGAAGGGATTGCACAACGTGACACCCTTGCAGACTTTCCTAAAGGATTTAACGTTTGCATTACCAATCCGCCGTGGCTGGCGCGCAACTCCGCAACGCGCCGCGGCTTACCTTTTCCAGAAGCGACTTCCTACGACGACCTCTACAAATACGCGCTTGAGCAGTGTCTAACGTATTGTGGATGGGTGGCGGCAATCATCCCAGAAGCGTTCATTCGGAGTGGTCTGTTCCTGCAACGGTTGCACGACTTCATCTCCTTAGTCCCGCAAACGCAAGATAAAACAAATTACCCCCCTGATAAGGGGGGCAGGGGCGTTTCAGTTATGTTTGAAGACACTGAACACCCTGTGGGTCTCGCGCTGTTTGCACCGGACGCGACATCAGATGTAAGGATATGGCGCAACAATCAGCTTCTGGGTACTATGAGTGAACTCCGTAGACACCTCCCGCAACCGTCCGCTAACCGCAATATTGTGTTCAACGATCCGGCGGGAAATCTCGGACTCATCGCCATTGATAACACCGTTTCTGCGTCTATCCGTTTTTGTCCACCAGAAGAACTCAAAGATTATCCGATCCGTGTCCACTGCCGTTCCATAACAAAGATTGGCGTGCCGTGGCGCGTGGACATAGATGTGATTAATGCGCGCTTGGCAACGATGCGTGAGAAAACCCATGATGTTTTTTTGACGGCATTCAAAGGCTTACGCCGCGATGGGTACTACCGGCGGCGGTTAGATTGGGCATTGGCGCGATCAATTATTGATGTGAAAGATCTACATCTACAACTTGAAATGGACATGGAGTGAAAAATGAACATCCAACCACCAGATTACGACAGAATAGAACAAGAATTATGGAGAAAAAATGGAAATGAAGTTAGGGATCTATTAGAGAACCAAAATTCAGGGCTTCTACGTAGAATTCGGACATTCAGCGATCGATTCGGTTTTGATGAAATGGAGGTTTGCGAAAAAATAAAAGATGATTTCATGTTCGCTTGCTGCTTTGCTAAAAACGCAACAAGAACAGGATTTCATGAGAAAGAAGCGGAAAAATATTTGCGCATGTTCCCTAACTTAATCAGATCTTTCACGGGTTTACCATCTCATGGAAAGAATGCAAAGTATATTGACCAAACAGGTAATATAGTTACTGGAAAGAAACCGGGTGAAGTTAAGTCATTAGATTTTATGTGGATAGCAGGTAATACTAACATTAAATGTTTTGCAGCACATAAATTTACGCGTGAGCCAGGAGGTAGTCAAGACCATCAACGCAATGAACTTATCACGCTCCTACGAATGTTCCAAAATTGTAATGACGAAAATACGGCTTTTTTCGCAATATGCGACGGGCCCTACTACAATGAGCAAAATTTATCTCGTTTGTGCCAACATGTCCGAGATGAGCCTCCTCGTAGTTTTGCCTGTGCCATCGGCGATGTGCCCGAAAATGTTGAGAAACTCTTAAAAGAGTGAGAAGCAAGAAAACTAAAAAATTTAAGGTCTTGGCAATTGGTAGAATTACCACATAACTATAAAAGGAGAGAAATGAGCAAGAGATTCATCTGCCTACTTCTATTGATGGTACTCATCACTTCCGCAGGCTGCGTCCCTGGGGATGGCAAACACACCGCTGAGAAACCTGCTGGATTTTTCTGGGGCATCTGGCACGGTTGGATCGCGCCTATCTCATTGATATGGGGAATCTTTAATCCAGATATCCGCGTCTATGAACCCCAAAATACAGGATGGTGGTACGATTTTGGGTTTTACATGGCCATCATCAGCGGTTTCGGCGGTATCTCCCTTACGCGGCGGAAATCTAAAAAGACCGTAGTGCAGACGAGCAGTAATTCTAATTAAGAGCACCAAAGCCAAGGAGAGGCTGTGATGAAAACTTTTGAGACGCGAGGCCCTGTAGATGCGGCGCGGAATTATGTCGTCAAGCGGACGACGGAACTTGCAGATTTCGTCAATCGCGTTAAACAGGGTCGCTACATTGTCATCTTCGCGCCGCGGCAGACTGGTAAAACAACCTTTTTCCGGTGGGCACTGGATACCCTCGCAGCCGAGGGTATAACTTATTTCCCGATTCAATTGAATTTTGAAGCCTATAAAAACCTGAACGCCTCCGTTTTTTACGGTGAACTCTACCAGGATATTCGTGAACAAATTGGAAAGATTTTTCAAAAACGGGGACACGTGCCATCGGAAGCACTTCATCAATATCTTCAAGGGTCCCAGGTAACCGATCATCTGTCAATGCTACGCTTCTTTAGGGAACTCGAAAATCTCCTAAAACCGCAGCGACTTGTAATGGTAATTGACGAGTTCGATGGCATTCCGCAAACCGTCGTGAGCGATTTTCTGCACTCGCTTCGCCGTATCTATCTTTCTGGTGCAGACGCACGATGTCCTTTTAGCCTCGGCATTGTCGGTGTTAAGAGTATAACTCAACTTAACTATGACCGCTCTATTTCACCCTTTAATATTCAGGACGAGTTCGCCTTGCCTAACTTCACACTTGAACAGGTGCAAGAGCTCCTTGCCGACTATACAGAGGCAGTCGGACAGCCTTTCTCCGCAGAAGTTATCGAAGCACTTCACAAACAAACAGCCGGTCAGCCGTTCCTTGTCAACCGATTCGCACAGATACTTACTGAAGAATTGAACATTCCAAAAACCGAGTGCATCGACATGACGCACTTTTCAGAAGCACACACGCGGTTGCTGCGCGAACAGAACGTCAACATTCAGCATCTCATAACCAATATCCGAAGGGAGCCACGTTTTAAAACCCTCCTGATGGAAATCGTTTCTTACGATAGAAGTGTCGAATTCAACTTGGATAACGAATATATTGGCGAACTCGCCACCTATGGTGTTATCGCGGAAGGTTCTGATGGGCAATGTGAAATTGTCAACCCAATTTATCAGTATCGCATCATGAAAGCGTTCCAACCGCTGATAAACGGACTTGAGCGCGAATACTTCCCTGAGGACGCGGAAACCGATTTCTTAGATTACCTCACATCCGAGGGGCGGATTCGCCTGCACCCCTTACTTGATAACTTTCAGAATTTTATCGCACGTGTGGGATATAAAATTCTGCAGGTGCCAGAGACTCCGAAAGAGTTCGTTGGACAATACCTCCTTTTTGCCTATCTTGAGCAGTTTGTACGGTTGGTGAAGGGGCGAATGTACCTTGAAGTGCGAACAGGACGTGGTAGAATGGATCTGCTTATTCTGCATAACTCGCGAAAGTATATCGTTGAAACGAAGATTTGGGAGGGTGAGCGTTCTTATACAGCAGGCAAGAAGCAACTCGCGGCATACATGCGGTTGGAGGATGCAGCGGAGGGATACTATGTTGTGTTCGATCATCGGAAGAATCCAGCACCTCGGACAGAAACAGAAATTATTGAAGGTTTCGCTATCCAGAGTTACGTCATTCCTGTCATGCAAGAACCGCCCTCACAAGCGATATAGAGAAATTCTAAAGAGGTAGCATTAATAGAGGAGGAAACCAACCCATGAAAGTTTTAGTCATCGGTGGGACGGGCAACATTAGCCGTGGCATCGTTGCCGCCCTGCAACACCGAAACCACGAAGTCGTCCTATTCAACCGCGGGCAACACAGAGACCCACCGCCACAACATGTCCGCATCATCCACGGCGACCGACAACAACGCGACGATTTTGAGGCGAAAGTCGGTGCGGAAGAGTGGGATGCTGTCATTGATATGATTAGCTTCAACGCCGACGATGCCGCTTCCGCACTCCGCGCATGTCAAGGCCGCGTCGGACACTTCGTCCACTGCTCAACAGTGATGACCTACGGACCACCGTTCAGTGGGATTAATCTCCCAGAGACGGCACCGTTGCAAGGGGAATCGGGTTACGGACTCGGCAAAGTCGCGGCGGATAATCTGCTGTTAGCAGCGCACGGACGCGACGGGTTCCCTGTGACCATCTTCAAACCGTCGTATACCCACGGACCCGGGATGAATCTCCTGCGTCAAGTCGGTGGCGATGGAAGTTGGATTGATCGGCTACGGAAGGGCAAACCGATCCTCTCCGCAGGCGACGGATTAAATTATTTTCAATTCCTGTCATCTCGCGACGCAGGTTTTGCGTTTACAGATATACTCGGTAAATCCGACTGCTTCGGCGAGATATACAACATCGTCCACCCGCAAGCACGGACATGGGACGAATGGCACCGTGCAGCAGCAGACGCACTCGGTGTTGACATAGAGATCGTGCATGTCTCACAAGAGACGCTTATCGCGATGTCACCAGAACGCTTCAGCGGTTTGCGGGGCAACTTCGGACATACACAAATCTTCAGCCACGAGAAACTTGCAGCCGCGTTACCTGAATTCAGTCCGAAAATTCCGGTTACAGAGAGTGTCGCAGAAAATATCGCGTGGATGGACAAACACAATCTGGTCCCAGACAGCGATGCAGACGATCTGGAGGATCAGGTTATAGAGGCAGTTCGCAATCTACCGCGTATCCGGTAGTGTAAGGCAGAGGTGAAATATGCTACAGATCAAATCTGCATTAAATTCAGAAAAACTTGACATCGTTGAACACGACCTCCGTGAAGTCGGTTACCATATCATTGAAAATGTGATTACCGACGCTGAAGCAGACGAAGCACGCGAGGCAATCTGGAAATTAGTCGAAGAAGACATCGCAAACGGATTTGACCACAGTTACGGCGACGGTAAAATCCGACGGGTTTGGGCGATCGTCGGGAAATCCCCGATCTTCCGTTATTTTATTCAGCACCCAACTGTCGTCGCTGTATGGAAACGGATGCTCGGTGAAGATGTCATCGCCTCCACGTTTACAGCGAATATCGTTGGACCCGGCGCACCTGATGGCGGTTGGCATATTGATTACCCGTATTGGGCGATGCAATCGCCTTTCCCATCCGGTTCAATAACCGGCCAGACAGTCTGGATGTTAGACGACTTTACGGAAGAAAACGGTGCAACGGCGTGCATCGCCGGTTCACACAAAACGCTCCGCCGTCCCGAATTGGGAGAAGCAGAAGGGCTTGAGAGCAGCGTTGCTGTCGCACCGAAAGGCTCTATCATGTTCACAAACGGTGCAATCTGGCATCAATCGCGGGCGAACCTCACGGACACGCCGCGCGTCGGGTTGCTCGGTATGTACAACCGATCCGTCATCTATCCGCAAGAGGATATGCCGCGGCAGTTGACCGACGAGGCGTTAGCAGGCGAAAGCGATGTGTTGAAGCAGCTGCTGGGTAGAAATATTCAGTTCCGCGATCCAAATCACGGACAGAATTGGCATCGCACGGAGAGCGGATTTCGTCAAGCATAGCAACTTTATAAATGGAGGTCCTTATGTCATCTACTGTAGCGCAAACTTATTTGACCCCCGAGGAATATCTTACTTGGGAACGCAAGGCAGATATCAAGCATGAATATTTGCGCGGGGCAATAATCGCCATGTCCGGTGCGAGTCGCGCACATAGTCTCATTGTGACGAATATCTCTGGAGAACTTTATATCCAGTTGAAAGGCGGAAGGTGTGAAGTCCATACCAATGATATGCGGGTTCGGACTAGCCCAGAGACTTGCTACTTCTATCCAGATGTTGTCGTTGTTTGTGATAACCCTCGCTTTGAGGATAGCACTTTTGATACACTCCTTAACCCGATTGTTTTGGTAGAAGTGCTTTCACCCTCAACCGAAGCGTATGACCGCGGAGAAAAATTCGGGCACTATCAGCAACTTACGTCTTTGCGAGAATACATCCTTGTTTCACAAGACGAAGTACAGGTTGAACATCACCATCGGCAAGGCACGGAATGGCGACCAACCGACTTCCGATCGCTTGAAGATGTGCTGTTGCTTACTTCAATTGATTGTGAATTGTCCTTGGAGGACATTTACAGGCGTGTTGAATTGCGTGAGCATTAACTGTAGGCGAGGTGCCAACCCTGGGGCTAAACGTCTTTATTCATCTTGCAAATCCGCAATCCAGTAAGGAAACATTTATGCCAATTGTCTCTCATGATATTTTGAGAAAGTTTGTATACGATATATATCGTGGTGCTGGTGGTACAGAGGAAGATGCACGTATCGTCAGCGACCACGTCGTTGATTCTAATTTAGCCGGTCACGATTCACACGGTGTCATCAACGCGCCGAACTACATCGGTGGCATGGCAGGCGGGCCCGCCGCTGATAAAATGGAGATTGTCAGACAGAACGGTGCTGCTACTGTCATCAACGCCAACGGCGCGCTCGGTATGGTCGCTGCACGGAAAGCGATGGAGATGGCTGTCGAGAAAGCAGAAAGCTGCACCATCGGGGCAGTCGGTTTACACCGATGTGGACACGCAGGACGGATGGGTGAATACCCACCGATTGCGGCACGTGCCGGTATGATCGGGATCGTCTTGCTCAACGGCGGTGGGCGGTTTATGCACCCACACGGCGGCACCTCTCGCAGGCTCCCACCAAACCCGATTGCGATCTCCGTGCCGCGTCAAGGTGGTGAACCGCTCCTCCTTGATATGACGCTCAGCGTCGTTGCAGGCGGGAAACTCCTTGTCCAGACGGCTCGCGGCGAATCCATACCGGAAGGGTGGATGATAGACGCAGAAGGCGAACCGCTCACGGATCCGAACGCATTTCGTGAACGTCCGCAGGACACAGCCGTTATGCCGCTCGGTGGTTTCCAGTTCGGACACAAAGGGTTCGGACTCGGCGTGATGATAGATGCTATCGCTGGTGGACTCTCTTGGGCAGGATGTAGCCGTGAACAACCGACGCGCGGCGCGAGTGGCATCGTGATGTTCGCAATCAAGATCGAGGATTTCATTGACTTAGCGGATTATGAGCAGGAGATCGCATACCTTGTGGAGTGGGTAAAATCATCTGCCCGATTGCCCGGCGTTGATGAAATCTACGTTCCCGGAGAGTTTGAGGAACGGAGCCGTGAGAAACGCCTCCGCGAAGGGATACCGATTGAAGAACCGACTTGGAACCGGCTCGTCGAAGCCGCGGAACGTTTCGATGTTGAAGTCCCCTTAAAGTAATAGGCACACGCCGTGTGCCGTAACCCTAATGTGGTATTTACACTTAGGTGGTTTTTGTGATCAAAACCGAAAACGTTTAGGCATACAATAGGAGGAAAGATGAGAATCCTAATCAGTTTAACCGTTCTGCTCATCGGCGTTACGGGGTGTGCTGTGTTGAACCAGTTGAATCAGTCTGTTGAAGAGATTGCGCCAGCGCGCCTCACCTGTGCATCGAACCCAGAATTCGTGGATGGCAATCTGGAGACAGTGAGTTCATTTGCAGTAAACGGGTTCGTCCGAAAAGCGTATCAAGTTTTTGACGATAACTCCCGACGGATGACTAACGCACAACGGCACTACATAACACAGGTTGAAGGCAACCGTCGCACAGAAGCGATTATCAAACTCGACGCACCGACCTATGTCTCTTACGTGGAAGTATATCCAGCATCACGACACATCCCGAATTTCGCAATGATGACAACAACTGACGATCCACCACGCTTTGATGTTGCTTTTGAACGCGTATCCGACAAGCAGCACAAGGATATAGAAGGATTAACACCGGTTCGCTTCCGCATCGGACGAGAAGTCCTTTATCTACGGATGAGCGCAGACGGAATTGAGGATAAACAGAATTCTACCCGAAATATAAACTCAGCTGTTGAGATTCCACTAATAGGTGCCGAGATTCGCGAAGTCAAATTTTTCGGCAGACAGTCCCTCTGAAAGGGGCTTCGATCCGAGAGATCAAAATTTACGGGAAGCAACTGTTGTAGGAAGGTTTTCCATATCTGATAGGAGGTGAAGAAATGAGAATGCAAGTATTGAGTATTTTATTGATTCTAATATGCAGTATTATGGGGTGTGCGATGCTGCAAGAGGTGCCACTTATCGAAATTCCGGCATCGCGGCTCACCTGTGATCGAATCCCTGAGATCGTAGATGGCGACTTGAAAACAGTTGGCACCTTTACGGCACGGGGATCCATTAAAAAAGAATTTGTTACAAGAAAAGCAAACAGAGTATACCAACCTCAACAGTACCAACGTCGAGTGGAAGGCACCCTGAAAACCGAAACGCTGATTAAGCTGGATGTTCCAACATATATCGCCTATGTTGAGGTCTATCCCGCCTCAACCATCCGTAATCTTATTTTAGATGCTGCAGTCAAACCGCCGAATCGAAAACTCTCGTTTGAGGCAGTAGAGGATAAGCGCGGCATAAAAGTGGAAGGCACACTGCCAGTAAGATTCAAGGTTGAGCGGGAAATTCATCATTTGCGATTGACAGCAAATGCACTGGAAGACCCTGAAAACGTCCGACACGACGATGAAGAGAGGAAAATGTGGATTCCACTCAAAGGTGCTGCGATTCGAGAAGTCAAATTCTATGGACGAGAATAAAAACCGCTTGACTTTTGTTTCATAACATTGTACAATAGGAATAATCCGATAGAACGTACGCACAGTAGATTGGGTAGGGTGTCGGAAAAACAGAGTGCTGGCACCTGCGTAACCCGAAAATTTGACTTTTTTTTATAATTTTGTTAAGTTAAACAGCGTATACACGGGAAACTTGTGAGTCTCCCACATAAACAAACTGGAGGATTAGAATTCTATTGCAAAAGCAAGAATCAAAGGGTGTTCCCATACAGAGCAACGCTGAAGTGCAAGCCCTCTTTGGACATAGTGATGCCTTCTTAAAAATCATTGAAGACAATTTCGATGCGCGCGTTGTTTTGAAAAGTGACAATATCGCTGTCATTGGCGAAAACGTCACAGAGGTCAATCGCGTAACAACGGTTATTGAATCGCTACTTCACCGCATCCGGAAAGGCGAACGTATTCAGGCAACCGATGTCAACTATGCGATTCGCGCATCGCGTGTTGATGAACCAGACACCTTGGGTGAAACAGGTGCCGAGTCTATCCCGGTATTCTCAAAACGCGGGGTCATCCGCCCAAAGACTGCCGGCCAGAGAAGATACGTTGAGGCGATGAAACATAACGACCTTGTGTTCGGTATCGGGCCCGCTGGAACCGGGAAAACTTATCTCGCTATGGCGATGGCTGTCTCCGCACTTAAGAGTGGACAGGTGAGTCGTATCATTTTGACCCGCCCCGCCGTTGAAGCCGGTGAGAAACTCGGTTTTTTACCGGGTGATATTGCAGATAAGGTGCATCCATACCTGCGTCCGTTATACGATGCCCTTTACGATATGATGCCACCAGAAGCACTTGACAAATACATTGAGCGCAATGTTATTGAGGTCGCACCGATCGCTTTTATGCGAGGCAGAACCCTCAATAACTCGTTTGTGGTCCTTGATGAAGCACAAAACGCCACTATCGAACAGATGAAGATGTTCCTAACCCGCCTCGGTTTTGACTCAAAAGCCGTGGTCACAGGCGACATTACACAGACAGATCTCCCGACACACAAAATTTCAGGACTCGCAGATGCGCAAGAAGTACTTTCTGGTATCAACGGCATCGAGTTCATCTATTTTTCAAGAGTGGATGTCGTGCGGCATGAACTCGTTCAGCGTATCGTTGAAGCTTATGAACAGGCATCACCACACAACAAGAGACGGAACGGGGGGAACCCACCAAGTCCGTCTGATGTAGAAGAGTAACCGTTTTGATTCGCGTTACGAATACAAGTAACAATACCACCTTTGATGTTGAAGTGATTCACAACGCGGTGCTCACCACTTTAAAAGCACACAATGCAGAGACGTGTGAAGTCAGTGTTCTTTTAACAGACGATGTTGACATCAAACATCTCAACCGCGATTATCGGGGCGTTGATGCGCCGACAGATGTGTTGGCTTTTGCGATGCGTGAGGGTGAGGAGGGTCATGTGAACCCGAATATTCTCGGCGATCTCGTTATATCCCTCGAAACTGCATCGCGACACGTAGCGACAAGCCATCAGTTCAGCGCAACGCGCAGCAGTCTTGAACCCGAAAAACGAGAGGTAACCTGCGACAGTCTTGAAACCGAAGTCGCGTTACTCGCAATACACGGGGTGCTCCATCTGCTTGGCTACGACCATCAAACACAAGAAGAAGCCACAGTTATGTTTGAAAAGCAGAATACCATCTTCGGTTTATTACCCGAAACGTAGCACAATTGTTCGCTAACTTTTGAGTGATAGTTTGTAGGAGGTGTAATTTAACGTTTGGACGACCTAGACTTAGTGATCAAACTCGTTAGCTTAGGTATACTTTTAATTCTCAGTGCGTTGTTTTCAACTGCTGAAGCGTTGCTCGCCCGTTTAACGCGGGACGATATTCTCAAGTTCGCCGAGGAAGGCGGCAAACGTTATGAGGTGTTAACATCGCTGCTGCGCCACCCGCGCCGTTACTCTTTGACTATTATCACGGGAAAAACAATTCTGATAGTAGTAGGCGTTACGGTGTTTATGACATTTTGGGAAGCCTACCCGATCGCGGGGGCTGCCCTCGCCGTCGCCTGCTTTGTCGTTTTTACTGAACTGTTCCCTAAAAACTATGTACGGGGCAGCACTGGCGCGGCAACCATCCGAGCCCTCAGGGCGCTCCGCGCCATCTACTGGTGTGGGTTCCTCGTTCTAATCCCCTTGAATTTCCTCGCCAATCTCATTGTCCGTATCTTCGGCGGCAAAGCCACGTCCGCACAAGATACGCTCGTCTCCCCAGAGGTGTTAGAAACACTTGACAGCGTCGGTGACAGCCAAGAAATTTTAGAACCCGACGAGCGTGAAATGATCTCTCGGATTTTGGATCTACCCGACAAAGTCACCCGAGAAATCATGGTTGCCCGAACCGACATGATATGCCTTGAGGTCGCAACGCCTGAAACCGAAGTTTTACAGACTGCAATTACGTCCAGACACACGCGTATTCCGATATATGAGGAAACGATTGATCGCATTGTCGGGATTTTGCACGTTAAAGATATGTTGGATTGCTGGGCGAAAGGTCAACCTGTCAACCTAAGAGAACTGATCGTTGATCGTACGCCTTTTTTCACACCGGAAAGTAAGAAGATTTCAGAACTTTTCCGGGAACTTCGCGAGCACAAACAGCACATAGCGATCGTTGTAGACGAATACGGCGGCACTGCTGGTATGGTGACACTCGAAAATATCATCGAGGAAATTGTCGGTGAAATTCACGATGAAGACGAAATAGACGAACAAGATGACTACATCGAGTTGGCAGCGAACACTTATTCTGTTGATGCGCGGCTGAATCTTATTGAGTTGAACGAAAGACTCGGCACCGAACTTGAAGCAGAAAACATTGATACAATCGGTGGGTTCGTCGTAGACCACCTCGGGCGCGTGCCTGAACAAGGTGCCCAATTTACTTACCGTGGTATCCGATTCACCATATTTGAGGCAGATGAACGACGCGTCCAACGCATCCATCTTGAAATGCCGGAAACTGACGACAACAACGACGCATTTTAAAGCCATCCATTACGGATGGCAACAGCCATCTACACAAGAAGAGAATGGCGCGAGCTCTAAAAATTGACATTAATTTGACAAAACCTATCAGAGAAGGTATAATTAAGAATAAGAACGGGGCGTAGCGCAGCCCGGCTAGCGCGCCTGCTTCGGGAGCAGGAGGTCGGAGGTTCAAATCCTCTCGCCCCGATCCTTTCCCGTCACTGATGACGACACTTTTACACCTGAAATCATGGCAGCCCTAAAGACGCAAGCGATTATCATTCGCACCTTTCCTCTTAAAGAATTCCACAAAATCATTACTTTCTACACGCCTGACTTCGGGAAGGTCAAAGCGGTCGCTTACGGCGTGAAAAGTCCGAAAAGCAAACTCGGCGGGAGGTTAGAACTCCTCAACCACGGCACGCTCCTCTTTCAATACCGCGAAAACCGAGAATTGCAGAACATCACTGATTTTAACTTGATTAATGGGTTTGATGTCATTCGCACAGATTTCACACGTATCACCTACGGATGCTACTTCGCTGAACTCGTGGAGAGCATTGCATCAGAGGGTGTCGCCAACCCCGAAATTTTCGATTTACTCCGAACTACCTATCAATTTTTAGCACATGCCGATGATGTTCCCTTGCTCGCCAGAGGGTTTGAGATTAAATTCTTGGACTGTGCAGGCTACGGGCCGGAACTCTCACGATGTGTGCATTGTGGTTCAGATGTCCAAGGCACCGCGGCAAATAGATTCGGCATTGCGTTCAGCATCCGGTACGGTGGTGTGCTTTGTGTCGATTGCAAAAATCGGGATGGTGCTGCTTTTACAATCACACCCGGTAGCTGTGAATTGCTAAAGATGCTTCGGAAATCCGAATGGGAACGGTTCAACCGAATTCGCGCCTCTACCCGCAACCATCAAGAACTGAAACGAGGACTCGGCAGCTTTATTGAATATCATACCGAACGCACCTTAAAAAGCCTCAGGTTCATTGAAAACGTCTTAGATTAGATTTTGGAATGACTTCCTCCATGCAAACGTTACCCAACGATCCAAGGCTGCGCGTGTGAGAATGCGTCGGGTTTTCAACTATGTACTATATGTCAAACTTACGTTACTTCAAACATTGCAAAAGGGGGAACGCACTTATGAAAAAAAATGATATGTTCAAAAAGGTAGGATTACTCGCGCTAAGTGTGGTGTGTGTCGTGATGGTAGGCATCCGAGACGTGTCTGCTGCCATCACCGGAAAGGTTTCTGGTATAATCACCGCCGAAGCGACGAATGAACCGCTCGCAAATGTCACGGTAACAATCGTCGGGACAAGCAGCACCGCAACGACAAACGAGGCTGGCTACTATGTGATGACGAATATCCCACCCGGCGGTTATGATGTGAAAGTTGAACTGACGGGTTACGGTACTGAAACGGTAGAGGGCGCGAAAGTCCTTGCCGGGCTTACGACAACTCTCAACTTCGCCCTGAAAGCATCTGAAGTCGTCACGCTTGAAGGCATAACGGTGACAGCTGTTAAACCGCTCATTAAGAAGGATGTCACACAGACGACACGAATCATTGAAGCAGAAGATATCGCAGCAATGCCTCGCGATAGCGTGAACGGTATTCTCCAGACACTGCCGGGCGTTTCGGTACTCAATTCAACGGGTTCGCTTCATGTCCGCGGCGGTAGGTCAACAGAGGTCAAATATCTTATTGACGGTATCCCCATCAGTGATCCGATTGGTGGAAGTTTGGGCTTGAATATCAGTGCAAAATCGCTTGAGCAGATGGAAGTCATCACGGGCGGATTCAACGCTGAATACGGTGATGCACAATCCGGTATCGTTAACCTCATCACGAAGGCAGGTTCACACAAATTTTCTGGTCGGTTCAGGTACCGGGTCGGACAGTGGGGAACACACCACGGTGACCCACTGTATGGTCCGTGGCTGGATCCTGATAACGGATTCCGACCGGTCGCGATTGAACCTTTCAGAGGTGTCTTCCTCGGCAAACCTTACGATTACCAAACACCGTATCGCGGGGAAGATGTTACTGTCGCAGAGTTAGCAGAACGAGAAGGCGATGCGCAGATCGTATTTACTGAGATCGCCCCTGGTGTATACGCCGACAGGACAGAAAACCCGCTTCAACCTGTGATAGACGTGGAAACAGGTGAACCGAGAGTAGATGAAGAAACCGGCGAAGCCATCATGGCACGCCAACCTTACAAGGATGCCGATGGCACCGTTATCGACTATGAAAAGCAAGAGGTTACGCTCTTAGACGGCTATGTTGTAGACTTGAACCGGTATAGCGGTTTATTCAACGATACCAAAGTGTATGATCTGTCTCCGAGCCACATTGGCGAATTTGCGCTCAGCGGACCGATATGGGGCAATCGCTTGACCTTCGCTTTCGACAGTCAGCTGCGGCAGGATGAGAGTTATCTGCCGAATAGCGACGGATTGGGATACACTTTTCAGGGGAAAATGAAGTTTGAAGTGACGCCGAGTATCAAACTCTCCGCAAGCGGGCTTTTCGATCAGCGGGAATCCAACTCCTATGGCGGTAGCCTCCGCTTTTGGCCCAGCGCAGTCCCCGTGAGTACGAGAGACGCACGCAGTCTTTCCGTCCAACTTTCACACAATATCAACTCAGGCACATTTTATACTTTGACCCTCGGTCAATTCCATCGCGCCGTTGCGAGTCATCAACCCGATAAAGTGTGGGATCCGTTGGACAAGACATTTGATGAGAACGCTTGGGACCCCGAAAAAACACCTGAGCAGAACGAAGAAGAAGGTAGAATCAGAAATCCGCCCCAACAGGCGTACAACGATACAACCTATTTCGTCGCAGGGGATGACAACTCTTGGACGACTCGCGAGGCGACAACCTCAATATTGCGGGGAAATTTTGCAAGCCAAGTTACAGCGAACCACTTGATTCAGACAGGTGTCGAATTCTTGGGATACGACCTCTATAATCTCGGCACGACAAATTATGGGAGTTCCAACCTCTACATGGAGTTTTATGACGTTCAGCCGCAATCTTTGAGTCTGTATGTCCAAGACAAGATGGAATATGAAGGTATGATCGTCAACGCCGGCTTACGATATGACATGTATAATCCTGATGGGGTCTCACCTGCGGACCCATTGGACCCACTGGAACTCAACGACGACGGTACAATCAAACTGGACAAAGAGACCTATAAAGTTGGACTCCCGATCATCAAAGATCCTGTTAAAGCGTCTATCAAACACATGGTCTCGCCACGCCTCGGTATCTCCTATCCGATTACCGACCGGACGAAATTGCACTTCACGTATGGGCATTACTACCAGATCCCGCGCGGTGATGATCTCTACGAAAACCTCAGTTTCGATATGCGGGGTGCTATCCGAAGAAGAGGCAACCCTGACCTCAATCCAGAGCGGACTATCGGTTACGAAGTCGGGATCGTCCAGCAATTCACCGACGACTTGACGATTGACCTCACAGGGTTCACCAAAGATATTGATCAGCTCGTGAATAGCGTGCATGTTGACATTACCAACGATTACAGTTACTTCCTTAATGATGAGTTCAACGGTGTCGCCCACGGTATCTATGGGCGGGTGCAGGGTTTTGAACTCACGATCCGCAAGTGGCGCACGGGACAGAGTCGGGTTTCTGGGATGCTGAGTTATACCTATTCCGTCGCGAAGGGTAAAGGTTCGAGTCGGAATTTGGGCTATCTCACTTATTATCGGCAGCAGCCGGATGTAACCGAAAGCCATCCGTTGGCATGGGATCAGCGTCACATCTTTTCTGGAACGCTCGATATTCAATTGCCGTTCGATGCTGCTGTCAATTTTATTGGTAGCTACGGCAGCGGTTTGCCCTATACACCCAATCCGCGAGCACCGATCAAACCCGACATCAACTCCAAGCGTTATCCAGCAACGTACAATGTTGACGCATTGATTAGCAAACGGAGCCGGATTGGTGGATTGACCTACACGCTCTTCGTGGATATTCGGAACGTTTTCAACACGAGAAACCTCGACAATATTTTAGATGCAGTGACCTACGACCGCTACGGCATCCCGCTCAGCAGCCAGAAGCATTCAAATCCGCTGTCATGGAGTTCTCCGCGGTTGGTTATGATGGGCGTGAGTCTGGATTTTTAGGTGAATAAGGTAATAAGGAGGCAGACAATGCGAATGCAAGAAATCGCAGAAGCCATAAAAACATTAAGTCCGTCTGATCGGCATCACTTACGGGAACTATTGAAAGCGCAGGACGAAGCTGATAAACTGGCAGTATTTCATCAAGTCCTGCTGTCGCAAGGCTTGGTTAAGGAAGTGAAGAAACCTCACGTCATTGACACGATTGAACGGCAACTCATTGAGATCAAGGGGAAACCTGTCTCAGAAACAATTATTGAGGAGCGGAAATGAACCTGCAAACGACAATACCACTTCGATCAATCTACAAAGGCTACAAAGGAGAAAAAGATTTCTCTGACGATCTTGTCCATAAACTCTGTGCCCTCGGTGTAGGAAGTTTTAAGAATCCTAAACGAGAATCCAAGGTCAGCACGCGCAGAGCAGACATTGTTGCTACCGGAAAGGATGGTATCCTCGTAGTCGAAAACCAGTTTGGCAAGGCAGATTGGGATCATTGGGGCAGACTTGACGCTTACGCGCGCTCGAAAAAAGCGGATGTGGCTGTTTTGGTGGCTGAGGATTTTGAAAAACTAATGATCACTACCTGCCATCTCCGCAATGAAGAAAGTAAAATCAACTGGTACCTCATTCAAGTACAGGCAAATTCACACAAGGAATTGTCCTTTCATCATGTTGTGCAACCGTTAATAGATATCCAAACTGAGAAGAAGGCTGAAGATGGCTATAGTGAATTCTGGGCACCGATCCGTGAGGACGACGGGCTATTTTCAGGAAAACCTGTCCTTATACGAAACGATGGTTATATCTCAAGGGGTACCCGTGGTGTAGACGTATGCCTCTGTCTTACCAACCACCAATGTTATATTCGATTATGGATTCCAGGGAAAAGCAGGTTGGAACGCCGAAACAAAGTTAAGGAATTATTTCAAAAATCAAATTACGAATACAAAGATAGAGACACGACGAGTTACGCGACGTTGATATTTCCTGTTCTTGACAAGGGTAGAAAAGACCAGGATACTTGGCCTGAAATGCGCAAGAAATTAGTCAGCATGGGCACCGACATCTACACCAAAATTAACGAATCTGATCTGTAACTCTTTCTAAGCGCGGATCAGTCAAAATTTTCGAGACCATTTAAGGAAAACCGAAATGATAAATGAAGGTGATCAACTTGTATCTTAATATT
>VYCT01000166.1 GCA_009843785.1 Candidatus Poribacteria bacterium
CCGGAATCTTCGGTATTTTGCATCTCTGGCTACCCGAATAACGGAGAATTTAATTGATTTGTCCATCATAGAGGTATCTTATGTTACAAGATGATGTCCAATTGATTCGCAGAACTTTATCAGGTGATGAATCCGCATTTGGCACCTTAGTCCAGAGGCACCAAAAGGGTGTTCACGCGCTTATCTGGCGGAAAATTGGGGATTTTCACTATGCTGAGGAACTTACCCAAGATACTTTCCTGCAAGCGTACAAAAAACTCGGGACATTGAAGGATCCCAACCATTTTTCCGGGTGGCTTTATGTTATCGCCAATCGGCTTTCCATTAATTGGCTCCGAAGGAACAAACCTACGATGCAATCGTTAGAGGCCACTCCGGTCCAAGAGATTGAGGAATCCTCTTATAAACATTATATGTTTAATGAACGCGAGACAGGAGCTGCGGAGCAACGCTCTGAAACCGTCAAGAACCTTCTTAAAAAACTGCCAGAGAGTGAGCGAACGGTGGTAACGCTCTATTATCTCAGTGAGATGACGGTGAAAGAAATTGGCAACTTCTTAGGTGTATCCGTAAACACAATTAAGAGTCGTCTTCGCCGCGGACGGGAGCGTTTACAAGCGGCAGAATCCTTAGTCCATGAAGTACTCGGCAGGGTACAATTACCCGCTGACCTGACAGAACGCATTATGCGAGAAGTCGCCGATATGAATCCGATAGTGCCGCCGGCTGGAAAGCCATTGTTCCCCTGGGCAGCTTTGGGTGCAGCGACAGTTTTGGTGCTGTTGATGTTAGGGGCAAGTTATCAGTATCTCGCACGCTTTCAGCAGCCCTATAGTTTTGAAGCACGATCTGAACCTACGGTTGAAATCGTTGAGGCACCTATCGTTATTGATATTCTATCAAAGGTAGATGTCCGAAGACAATTGGGACAATCTGCCGCTCCGGGTAAAAGCATCGGTGCTGGCACACAGATTTCTGAAGTGACTTTAAGATCAAATGCCCAAGAGGATCGCCTTAAATTTTCCACAGCACAGTGGAGACAGTCAGCCGCACCGCCAGGAGGGCATGTGGGCGATATTTTTGCTGCCCCTGAAGGTACTGTTTATGCTGTTTCATCAACAGGAATGTACAGATTAGCAGTAGAGGCAACCGCATGGACCCGCATCAATGCAAGTGTTCCTACCACCAAATCCCTGATGCCGATGGTTGAAAATCAGGGTGTCCTTTACATCGTGTCTGCTGATGAGATATTCGCTTCAACTGATAACGGTCAGACGTGGAACGTCTTTTGTCCTCGACCAAAGGGATTTTCTATTGGACTCATCGTTACGGATACAGGGCAAAAGCAGCGTCCACAAGCAGGGATAACGATGTATCTCGCACTTAGAGATGCAGGGATTTTCCGATCAACAGACGGTGGTACGCAATGGGAATCTCTTAAAAATGGATTGATAGATGAAAGGATTTCGGCAGTCGCGGCTATTGGAAAAACAGTGTTTGCTGGCACAAACCGCGGGCTCTACCGTCTTGATTCGGATTTTTGGAAAAGGTTACCGGTGGGGACATCAGAAACCATCTACTCCATGACTGTGTATAAAAAGAATCTCTATGTTGGAACGGGGCCCGACCTGTTTGGATTAAGGCCAGCGGATGCGAAATCAATCGGACAGCGGCGAGAATCGAGTTATAGTAGAATTTTTCGATCAAGCGACTTGGGAGTATCCTGGACCGAAATAACACCTAAAAGTAAAAGTAAATC
This sequence comes from Candidatus Poribacteria bacterium, assembly GCA_009843785.1. Taxonomy (GTDB): domain Bacteria; phylum Poribacteria; class WGA-4E; order WGA-4E; family WGA-3G; genus WGA-3G. Next base: position 1,760 of record VYCT01000166.1, read on the forward strand.
CCAATCGGTGAAGCTCCCTTCTGGTATAACGGTTTTAGCTGCTGGCGAAGCACTTTTAGCATTGGGCATTACGCAATTCCATTCAACGGATGGCGGAGAAACCTGGACAAACCTTGGAATAGACGCATATTCACTTCTGCTTAATAGCATTCCCGCTGCAGCGGTGGACGAAAGAACATTTTACAAAGTTGGGGCATTTGGTATTCACCGCACAACAGATGGCGGTAAGTCCTGGCACCTATTTATGAAGGGTGTAATGGGCACAAGGACGAACGATTTAATCGCATTCAACAACCGGTTGTACGCACATACCGGCGATGAGGTTTTCCAGTCAACTAATGCCGGTGTATCTTGGCAAAAAGTTCCGATTCATGCTGAGGGCGATACACCCGGATCAGCAGAACAGGAGTTTTCGCGTATCAACACCAATTTTGGTTCAAAGTTGGTGGTTTCTGGTAACACGCTTTATTGTGTTTCACCCATAAGAAACATTTTGCGAATTTCCCGTTTATCTACAGATCACAATAGGCTCATTTCGGTTCAAGATGTACCTGCTTTTGCTAATGAAACGTTGTCTGCTGAGTTCTCATCATATCCATTTGTAACGTATGCGAAAACCCAGACGCTCGCAGTCAGCCGCAATGTGTTCTACGTGGAATACAAACGAAAACTTTTCAAGTGGCGGCTCGGTGATCCAGAATGGACAAACACAGGATTAGTAGACACCGGTGAACAGATTGATGAAAAGCCCCATAATGGATTCAAAATAGCGGCTTCGGGAGAGACCATCTACGTCGGCAAGCGAGATGGTAAGTTGTTTCAGTCACTTGATGGTGGACGAAATTGGAGAGATGTTACCCCGACTATCCCACTTCAAAGAGATCGTTTCTTTCGGGCCAACCGTCTATGTCGCGACCGACGAAGGCGTATTAGCTTCAGAAACCGGCGAACACTGGCGCGTGCTAACCGATACCGCAGATGCGCGTCCCGTGATAAACAAACTCACTTTTGATGGTACTGAGGTTTATGGCACCGGTGATAGAGGTGTTTATCACTTGGGGGATCGTGGACAATGGGAGCAATTTTCTACAGAAGCCCCAGGTAGTGTTGTTTCTCTCGCTGTTGCTAACGGTAGACTCTATAGTGCGAGCGCAGGGCAAGGAATATTTTACGTATCCCTCGCGGAACAACAGTAGACACAACAATCTGAATAATATTGTGCTATCCATTCACCAAAAGTCGGAACCGCTTTCACTAAGTATCGTAAAAAATTGTCCAAACTTTAGTAATGTTATGCCATTTCTAAATAATGTAATCACATTACCGGTTTTCGTGAAATGCGTGGCACTGCGCAACAAACTAATTGAAGATTAATTTTTTAATTCGGTAATTTTTGGCGATACCCGGTTCGGTTAGGAAACCGAACCTACCGGGCCTGGAGGAAATATAGAATTACCGAAATATTTTCTTAAACTTCATACAGTTTGTTCTATATAAAGAGAGGTTTATTAACAGAAATGGTATTAGTACACCAAACGGAGGTCAAACTGGCTACATGAAGTTACAGTTAATCGCTGGTCTACTTGTGTTTTTGGTATCCTTGCCTGTATATGCACAGAGCGGTGATGTTGAAGGGACGGTCTATCAGCGAAGCACGGAGAAACCCTTGGCGGAAGCGAATGTCCGTATTATCGAAACGGAACAGACCCAAAAAACTGATGAAAACGGTATCTTTCGATTTACTGAACTTCCTGAAGGCACATATACTTTTATTGTTACCCACCCACTTGAATCTACCCCTACAAGCGTATCCGTTTCCATTAGCAGCGGGGATACGACCGAAATCAAAATTTACTTAGGCGAGGCAGTTAAGTTAGAAACAATTGTTGTCGAAGGGAAACGTCTCCCGCCGACGATCAGTCGCAAAGACATCCGCGGCAGCGAACTCCTACGGATTCCAGGTGTCGCCAATGACGCGCTTAAAGGGTTGACGACACTGCCGAGTATCGGCATTCCAAACGATTACTTTGGGGTCCTCTATATCCGTGGCAGTGAACCCGGGTCTAATCTCTACTATCTTGATCGGACACCGCTCGGATACCCGTTTCACTGGGGCGGTTTATTGTCAACCATCAGTTCGGAAACCATTGAGGATATTGACATCTACGATGGTGGGTATGGTGCAGAATTTGGATTGGATTCGCAATCGGTGCTTGACATCCACGCCCGCGACAGCATCGAAGAACGGTTTGATGGAAAATTTAACCTCAATATTTTCTATTCTGAAGGGTTGCTTGAAGGTAGAGTTGGTGATAACGGTTATATCTCCGTCTCAGGACGGCGGAGTTACTATGATCTCATCGCCGGACCGCTTTATGAAAGACAGACGGGCAACACACAACAGTTCCCTTTCTCTTCTGATTATCAATTCAAATTTGCTTATCCGATCACCGAACGTCACTATCTGACAATTAATGCCTTCGCTGCGACCGACCATTTTCATTTTGAAGCAGAGGAACCAGATGATGAAGTAGACATTGACCCCATTGACTTTACTACCTTTTTTACCAACGGTTTCAACGGACAGGGTATCCATCTCCGTTCAAACTTCACCGACGATCTCAGATCCTATTTGTCCCTTACCCGTTCATTCAATTATCTTGATATAGACGCAGATATCATTTCCTCAGAGACTATCCTTACAGATGAACAGGGTGAATTCATCGCTAAATCTAAAGATTCCATTAAGTATAACTTAAAAGTTAGCGTTTCGGTCTATACCCTCCGCGAAGACGTGTCCTACAGGCTAACACCTAAGCTCCAACTTGAACCGGGGTTTCTCCTCGCGTTCAGTCCGGCAAACAGTACGGAACATTCCAGCTTTCCAGCATTTGAAGAAGAAGTGCCAGATGACGAGACAGTAATCAAATTGCTTGAAACAGATCCAACAAAAGTAAGGTTTGATGATGATGGAAATGCCCGGATACGCAGTACGAAAACAAGAGATTACGAATTCGGACACGATTTGCAACGTGCTGAAGGTTATCTACAGACACGATACGATCCGATACCAATGCTTTCAGTTGCCTTAGGGGTTCGGCTTGATTACTTAGATGTGATAGAGCAGCTTTCCGTTCAACCGCGTGGGAGCATAAGTATCAAACTCCCAATCGGTTCTAAGCTCCGTTTCGCTTATGGACATTATGAACAGAGTCCACAACTGTCTCAATTGCTATCAGAGAATGGAAATCCTGCGTTGCAATCCAGTCTTGCTCGGCACTATATTATGGAGTTGGAACATGAACTCTCCTCTCAAACAGAGTTTGAGTTTGCCACCTATTACAAGGACTCACAAAAATTGGTAACCGAAGATGAAGTTTCAAATTTCCGCAATCAAGGGACTGCTTTTGTCGGTGGCGTAGAGGCGTTCCTACGGCATCGGATTCCAGATAAATTCTTTGGCTGGATTTCGTATGCTTACACGCACGCTGAACGCCGCGAGAACCCAACTGTTGCTTATCAACCCTATCTATTTGATAACACACACATCGTTAGTATTGTGGCAAACTATAACTTCAATCCCGATTTCGAGATTGGTGCGAAGTGGCAGTACTTAAGCGGAACATCCGAGGCACCAATTAGTACATTGATTCTTATTCAAGATCCTGTGACGCGCGGGTTAAATCCACTCTTAGCAGGTCTTGACCGAGCTTTGAGTGCCGAGTTGACACCGTACCACAAGTTGGATTTACGCATCAGCCATAAATGGAACATTCGGGGGGTGAAGATCGGAGGATTTATTGAAGTGTTGAATGTCTACAATCGTAAAAATACCATCAAGTTTGTTCTTGAAGAAGGGACCTTTGAGGTTCAGGGTGAGGAACTTGAAATTGAAGAGCAGGAAGTTGGGGAAGGCAGTCAACTTCCGTTGCTGCCGTATTTTGGATTGACCCTTGAATTTTAACGTAATGAATCTTATGTCAACTAAAAACCCAATTAAACGTTGAATAATGTCAATACAACAAGTGAGGGGTTAAACCACTGCATGAAACTAAAATTCGTCATAGTTCTGTTGGCATTTACTACCATGTCTACATCTGTTCTTGCACAGACAGGTGATATTCAAGGAACCGTTCATCAGCGAAGTACTGGGAAACCCCTCGCATCCGCTGATGTCCGCATTACTGAAACAAACCAACACCAAAAAACCGATGAAAACGGTGTCTTTCGATTTATCGAACTCCCCGAAGGCACGTATACTTTTGTTGTTACGCATCCACTTGAAACCACACCTACCTCAATCTCGGTTGCCATCAGCAGCGGGGATACCACCGAAATTAAAATTTACTTAGGCGAGGCAGTTAAGTTAGAAACAATTGTTGTTGAAGGGAAACGTCTCCCGCCGACGATCAGTCGCACTGACATCCGCGGCAGCGAACTCCTACGTATCCCCGGTGCTGCTAACGATGCGCTTAAAGGGTTGACGACGCTGCCGAGCATCGGGATTCCAAACGATTATTTTGGGGTTCTGTATATCCGTGGGAGCGAACCGGGTTCTAATCTCTATTATCTTGACAGGACACCACTCGGTTATCCGTTCCACTGGGGTGGGTTGCTTTCGACAATCAGCTCAGAAACGATTGAGAAAATTGATATCTACGCCGGTGGATATGGTGCTGAGTTCGGGTTGGATTCGCAAGCTGTGCTTGACATCCACGCACGCGACAGCATTGACGAACGGTTTGATGGGAAATTTAACTTGAATATCCTCTATTCCGAAGGGCTGCTTGAAACCAAAATCGGTGATAAGAGTTACTTTTCTGTCTCTGGACGGCGCAGCTACTTAGACCTTATCGCCGGACCGATCATTGAAGCACAGACAGGACAGGAACAACAATTTCCTTATTTTTCAGATTATCAACTCAAATTTGCCCGCCCGCTCGGTGAAAAACATCACCTCACCGTCAACGCCCTCGCTGCAACCGACCATTTTAAAATTGTGGAAGACACGCAGCCAGAAGGTGCTGACGCGATAGAAGCAGCACCCTCTTCTGCCCTATTCAAAAACGGTTTTAATGGGCAAGGCATTCATCTCCGTTCAGAGTTCACTGAAAATCTGACTTCACATTTGTCGCTCACCCGTTCCTTCAATTTCCTCACGATAAATTTTAAAGGTGTCGTCTCCGAGTCCCACACGCTGACACCTGAAGGGGAATGGGTATTAGAGGAAGTAGACTACGCCCACTACGATGTAAATGTAGAAGTGCCGGTCTACACATTGCGGGAGGATATATCCTATCATCTCACGTCTACCTTTCAACTTGAACCCGGTTTCCTCTTTTCATTTAGTCCTGCAAATAGTTTTGAGGATGGCAGGTTTCCAGAGTATGAAACGAGGAGCGACGAAGATGTAACAAGGGTTACGCCAATCATTGAGAATGGAGAGGTTATAGGAGAGGAGATTTATGTTGGACCAGACTACGAGTTAAGCGGTGTAGAAGAGATCCATGATGAGTTCGGACACGATTTTTATCGTGCCGAGGGTTACCTACAAGGCCGCTATGATCCACTTGAGTTCTTATCAATAGCACTTGGTATTCGGTTAGATTATTTGAATGTGACGGAGCAGGTCTCTGTTCAGCCACGCGGGAGTATGAGTTTCAAGCTGCCGGGCGGTTCCAACCTCCGTTTCGCGTATGGGCATTATGAGCAGAGCCCGCAACCGTTTCAGCTGTTAGCGGAAGATGGTAACCGTGCGTTAGCATCAAGCCTAACAAGACACTATATTATGGAACTTGAACATCCCCTCTCATCGCGAACGGAGCTCAAGTTTGCCACTTATTACAAAGATGCGCAGCAGTTGGTAACGCCTGATGAGGTCTCGAACTATCTCAATCAGGGGTCGGCGTACGTCGGGGGCGCGGAAGCGTTTCTACGGCATCGGATTCCAGATAAGTTCTTCGGTTGGATTTCTTATGCGTATACGCACGCCGAGCGGCAAGAAACCCTAGATGTCGCCTATCGCCCGTATCTTTTTGATAACACACACATTCTTAGCCTCGTCGCCAACTACACCTTTAACCCCAATTTCGAGATCGGCGGGAAGTGGCAATATTTAAGTGGCACCTCCGAGGTGCCTATCAGTGCTGTCGCCCTGGTTCAAGACCCAGTCACACGTGGCTTGAACCCGCTTTTGGCGAGCGCAGACGAACAATTAAGTACCGAACTTGAGCCTTATCACAAATTAGATATCCGGATAAGTTATAAATGGAATGTCAAAGGCATGAAAATAGGTGGGTTCATTGAAGTTCTGAATGTATACAACCGGAAAAACAAGATAAAATTCATTTTTGAAGAAGCAACGCTTGAGGTCCAAGGCGAGGCGGTTGAGATTGAACGTGATGTCTTCGATGCACCCCAATTCCCTCGGATCCCCTACTTCGGATTGACGCTTGAATTTTGAAGTCAAGGATTTGCCATTTAAACCCTCGTTTGGTATAATACTGCTGTGGCAGGGAGTGGACACCCTGTAGAGGCATCCAACAAGGAGAAATCTCTATGAAAATCTGGATTATTTATGGTATCTGTGTTCTGATGCTTGCCGGTTGCACAACTGTTGAGTCCCAAAAGATGCGGGCAGAACGCGATCAACTGCTCAAGAATTATGAGGACCTCCGCGAAGAAAACAGCGAGCTGAAGGTTAAAGATCGTATAACCGATACAGTCCTCGGCAAGTGGAGATTTTTGAACCTTGAAATGGCAGAAAGCGGTGTCACCCAAGAGGTTGCAGAAGCCAAAGCCGCACTTTACGCCCTTGAACTGAGAAATCTCACACTTGAATTCTTTGAGGAGAAAGGTATCTACCATTACCGAGGTAAAAAAGGCGGGACGGAGATCTTCGGTCAATGGACTGTGATTACGATTCGGTATGGCGATGAACCCTTCCCGTTCATCCGATTCATCAGGCGCGCCGGTCCAGAGATGGAAAAATTGCTTTTCGCAGCAACTGAGGATGGAAGGGCACTTGGGTTGTCGAGTGCGCCGGGATTGGATGCAGCGCGGGATGTGAGTATTTCGGTTACGCCTGACAGACTATATCTTACAATGCACGGCAAGATGCAATCAGGTCCGTCTGGCTGGGTACAGAGTGGTGGCGTGCGTTGTTATTTTGAGAGGGTTGAGCAATGAAAATATTAGGTGCCTTTGGTTTGATTATACTGGTTTTCGTAGGCTGTACCTCGGTGGAATACCAACAGAGGCAGAACGAACGGGAACAACTCCGTGCGGCGTATGAGGAAGCCCGGATAAAGAATGATAGAGGGAGCGTCAAGAACAGGGTTGCGGACGAAGTGCTTGGCACATGGCAATTTCTTGGTATAGAGGTCTTAGAAAGCGATTTGAGTAATGAAATTGTGCGCGCTGCTGTTGCTCTTGATGAATCGAGTCGTAAAAACTTGACGGTACGATTTTTTGAACACAACGGCATGCGTTTTTATGAGGGTAACAACGGTGGTATTAGGGTTACCGGTGAATTCTCGATCTACGTTGAGCGGATCGCTGAGATTCTATATCCAGAGCTTGGCATGAATCAGAGCTCAGGCATTAAGCCTGGGGCGTTTTTATTCAATAGTCCGGGGGTATTCGGTGGCCCGCCCGGATCATCGAATGTTTTAATTTCCGTGCAGGGAAATCAACTTCATCTAACATTAGGCGCGGGTGTATCGCCGTCTCCGACACCTGATGGATGGGTACAGAGCGACGGCATCAGGTATTCCTTTGAACGGAGTAAATAAAAAATCAGAAAGTAGAGGAGGGAAATTGCGATGAAAACGTTAATCATGTTCAGTGTTTTAATGATGGTTTTTACGAGTTGTGCGGTCTTTACGCCGCAAGAGACGCAGGAGGAGCGTCGGCGTTTGCTTGCGATGCAGGACGCTGTACGCGAGCAACACAATCCAGAAAGAGTTAAGCAAGCAGTGAAGGACCTTCTCGTCGGCAAGTGGCAGTATGTCGAGTTAGAGGTTGAAGAAGGCAACGTTTATGCACAGAGAGCAAAACCGGTACCGCAACAGGTGCTGGATTCGCTAAATACTGCTATAGAGGGACTTGCTAAAGGTGTTGCCGGTGAACAAGCAGCGGCACCTAATGCGGCTGAACAGACGACACCACCAAATTCAAACGCCGCCACACCAGGAAAAGACAAACAGGAATCAGAGGTAAACCAACAGAACCCACAAGAAGATACAACGCGCCTGCCATCTATTGAGGTTAGAGATGAAAAGTCAAATCAACGGATATTGGGGGCGAAGGCTGCGCTCGTTGCGTCTACCCGCAAAAATCTCATCCTCGAATTTTCAGAGGACCGTAGCTCTTACTATTACAGCGGTAGCAATCGCGGCACGAATGTCACGGGGCAATGTTATGTCACCACGAAGCGATACGGGGATGATCCGCACACATTTATCCGTTTTAATCAGCGGACGGGACCGGAGTTGCTCGAATTCCTTTTCGGTTCTGAACCTGTAAAACAGATAGCTGCGCGGGAAAAACAGAAGCGAGCCAGGATGATACAGAACAGAAAAATGGGAATACAAGGCGCGCGGAAAGCTGCTGCAAGGCAGGCTTCTTACGCAATCGCTTCAATGGCAGGGATTACGGTGACGGATGATACACTCTCTTTAGTCCTCTATGGGGATATGGAATTAACCCCAATGGGTTGGATGCGAACTGGAGGGTTGAGATGCACTTTCAAACGGATCGAATAAAGGCGAAAATTTTAATATTGTTCAGTGTTCTGATGCTGGCATTCACGGGTTGCACTTCTGTAGAGTACCAGCAGATGCAGAACGAACGCGACACCCGTCGTGAAGTATATGAGGATGCCCGACGAAAGAGATTTCACAAACGCAGCCGAAACGTTATAGCAAACCACATGCTCGGCAAGTGGCAATTTCTTGAACTCGTCGTTGAGGAACGCGGTGGAAGCGAAGACATTTTGAAAACGAAAGCTGCGCTCACTGCTTCCAAACTTGAAGGACTCAGATTACGGTTTTGGAAGAACGGTGACAATTACTTTTATCGCCTTGAAAATGTGATTGCGAAGTCTTACGGGACATACACAACGCGCGGCGGGCACCTTCAGTTCCATCCAATCTCCGGTTCACAGATACCAGATCTGATATTCAATTTCGTGAAGGGCACACATAAACAGGTGCTTCTCAGTGACGGAGAAGTTGATACGATGATGATAGGCGCGAAAATCATGGGGGTTGCTGTCAAAGAGACGCAGCTGGATTTGGCATTAGATCTCGGCATGGTATTAAGCCCTGACGGGTGGCTACGTCGTGGGAATATCCGCTGTTCGTTTCAACGGATTGAGTAGTTTGTGTATAGGTGTGTGGGGCCTAATAGGAGGAACATTTGATGAAAAATATCCGCATTTTTGTTCTTTGTTGTGCGACTGCAATAGTGATGCTCGCCATAGGTCAGGCGTTGGCAGCAGCACCGCCGACTGCTAAAATCGTGTTTGCCTCAAGTCTGAACGTTAAGGTGAAAGATAAGAGTGATATTTACATCATGAACCCTGACGGGACTGGGCGCGTCAATTTGACCCATCATAATGCGAAGGACTCAGAACCGACCTGGTCACCTTCAGGACGGCATATTCTTTTTACGTCGGACCGAGATGGCGGCAGTGACATTTACCGCATGAACGCGGATGGAACGAATGTAAGACGGATTTTCAAGAAATGGGCAAATCGATCAAATCCGGTGTGGTCCCCGGATGGTCAACAGATTGCGTATTACCGTGAAGACGATCAGGCTATCTATATCGCCGACGTTGATGGCGCAAATGAAGCGCGTCTGGTCAACGGTTGGCACCCAACATGGTCACCCGACGGCACCGAAATTGCTTTTGTTTCGCTTGCGGGGAGTCTTGATATTCGTGTCATCGACTTAAAAACCCGTTCGGAAAGAGTCCTTGTCCCGATGGAACAGGCACTACTTCACGAACCTGCATGGTCCCCGGATGGAACCAAAATCGCTTTTAATCGCATCAATTTCTTATTGTTTATTCTTAAGGCACTGTTTAATGCTAAGGATAATATGCCTGCACAGACCATTGATACTGTTAATAGCGATGGCACCGAGATAGAGGCGGTCGTTGTTGACGGATTGCAAGTTTCCGACCCGGCATGGTCACCCCAAAGCGATGCCTTAATCTACAGCCAACTTTCTGGAAAGGAACGGCATCTCTTTAAAATTTCTTTAGGGAGTCGTGTTTCGGAACAGATCACACAGGCTGGAAGCAACTATAGTTCGGATTGGTTTGATCCAGCGGTTCTATCTGTTGCGCCGCGACTGGACTCACACCTGACGACGTGGAGTAAAATCAAGGCTAAAACTAATTAGAACTTGCGTAAATAGGTCATAAAGGGTTTTCGGTATTTCTCAAAAGTGGTGATGTAAACGCAGGAAACATGATTGACGTTTAATGCTGAAGAAGATGACGGTTCTGAAATAACCCCTTTCATTTATGTTTACACAACGACTCAAGAGGTTTCCGACCTCGCTCATAAGGAAGAACCCATGAATTGCAGATATGAATATATGACACTGTTTATCTTCGGTGTGTTTACACTTGCAGTCATCGGATGTGCGACACACACTATCGAACATGATCAAGATGTTGAAGCTTTATATAGCCCTTGGTTGAATCAGTCCTTTGAAGAATTTCTGCAGAAAAACCCCGATCCGAAACAGTCAACGCCTATAGGTCAAGGTAACTATAGGCATACTTTCGTTTATGACATTGAGTCCCGAGCTGAGATTGTTGCCGATATATTAGCAACACTGGGCGAAACGGATACCGGGCACGACGATTACTACCATGTCTATGTCTATGTGAACAATCCGGGTATTATATATAAGGTAGATTACCGGCGCAGGACTGAAAAATGGTAATAATCGCAAAGGAGGCAAATGAATTGTTATGAAAAATATCCCTTTCCGGTTTTCCTCTGCACTTGGTCTGATATTAGTGCTCGCCAGCGGTCATATAGTGTTCGCGAGATCTCCGACAACTGCCAGAATCGTATTTTTCTCATTACGCGATGACAACGCAGAGATTTACACAATGATGCCCGATGGCAGCCAACAGAGAAACTTAACCAAGCATCCTTCTATGGATAGAGAGCCTGTCTGGTCACCTACAGGAGCACATATCCTTTTCGCATCTGATCGAAGTGGAATTCTTGATCTCTACCTGATGGATCCAAATGGAACGAATGTAAGAAAAGTATTTAGAGTGTCAGCACAGAGAAAACATCCGAGTTGGTCGCCCGACGGTAAAAGGATTGCCTATGTGAAGCGGCAGGCAATCTACATCGCGACGATAGATGGTGAGGCGGAAGCACAAATCGCAAAGGTTGGCGAGAGGGGTGGGTCGCCAACATGGTCGCCCGACGGATCGGAGCTCGCCTTCGTCCGAAAGGAACCAGACGGTTATCAATTAGTGCTTATCAACGTTCAAACGCTCGCGGAAAAAATGCTGTTCCCCCAGGCAGGTCCGTGGATTTATAACCCATCGTGGTCGCCCGATGGCAGCAAAATCGCCTTTTCTTGGCGGGACGAGGCAACAGGTATCAGTACCCTCTACAGTATAAATCGCGATGGGAGCGATCGCCAGGAAATTTTTGCACCCGGACGCAGATATCGCAGACCTGTCTGGTCGCCACATGGAGACGAGCTGCTTTATGAAGATTATATTCCACTGCAACTTCCGAATATAAAACTCAACCTCGCTCAAGTCTACAAAATCGCGCTCGGAAGTCACGAACCTCAACGCCTTACAAACAATGGCGCAAATTTTGATCCAGATTGGTTTGATCCAACAGTTTTATCTGTTGCGCCGCAACTGCAGTTGTTCACAACAGTATGGGGAAAAATAAAAAGGCAAAACTAACACTAATAGGGGAATCACTAATGAAACACACATCTATCCTTTTGCGTTCAAACGAGCAAAGTTACACTAAGTTGACTATATTGAGTTGCATCATCGGTACGTTCCTTTTGTTTGGTAGTATTTCTGCTGTCCGCTCGGAAGCACCAACGAGTGGAAAGATAGTGTTTACGTCAACCCGTGATGGTAATTCCGAAATCTATATTATGAATCCCGATGGAAGCGATCAGGTTAACTTAAGTCGGGACAATGCAGACGACTCTGATCCGGTATGGTCACCCGATGGAGAGCAGATCCTGTTCGTCTCTGATCGAGATGGACCCCCTGATTTGTATGTTATGGATTCAGATGGTAGCCGTGTCCGAAGGGTGTTCGGAAGCAGGGACTATAGATCCAATCCGAGTTGGTCGCCTGATGGTAGAAAGATTACTTATGTAGAGAGGGAGGGGCGCGATGCTACTATCTACACGGCGACGATAAGGGGCAAATTTGTTGAGAGAGTGGCTGCTGGATTTATGCCGAGTTGGTCGCCCAATGGTCGCGAGATAGTCTTTTCTGCTATCAGTGTTAATCGTTCACCGCTTGGTGTTTTTAACCTCAGGAACCGTACCAAAAAGATGCTTCTCTCAAATAAAATACCGTGGATAGTGTACCCGGCATGGTCTCCGCGTGGTAACGAAATCGCCTTTTCGCAAATTGATGGGGTGTTCAATCAAGGTTTCCTTGAATGGTCGAAGGCGAGCCTATTTGTTGTGAATCGCGATGGCATCGGACTTCATCGAATTGCCAAAGATGAAACGACGGTTGCCATAGAACCGGCATGGTCTCCACATGGCGATGAACTTATTTACACGGATGCAGTCATGCGACCAGATGAGGTGTTTTATCAACTTTTCAAGACTGATATGACCGACAGTAAACCGCTGCAGCTTACAGATGAAGGCGATAATTTTGAGGCTGATTGGTTTGACCCGACAGCCTTAGATGTTTCGCCTTCGGAAGCGTTGCTAACGACTGTGTGGGGTAAAATCAAAACGAATTAGGGACGCACTGTCCGAGCTTGCCCACGGAGATCAAGCTGCACCTTCCAATTATTCCAGCGCGGTAGCAGCACGGTGCTCAATGTCGGTTGACGAATGCCGCGCTGCCACCGCAGCGTGACCAATTTTTGGGCGGGATCGTATTCCACGTCGAATTTGGCACCGTTGACAGAAAATTCTTTCGGATACTGCGCCTCAATTTCAGTGATAGTGTCAGCGTCTATCCCGGTAAATACAAGATCATCTGGCGAGAGGAGTTGCCAGTCTTCGGCGACCTCTACGCCGAGAACAGCGAGTCGTGAAACTAACCATGTGTGCGGTGTTAAATCGGCAGTTTCCGAGATATTTACGTCGGGGTTGAGGGCACAGTGAAGTTTCCAAGCGTCAATCGCGCGGGTGAGTTGCTCACCGACTTCCGAGAGTAGGGAACCAGAGAGGATAAGGGATGCTAACGCGTCTCTCAGCAATGTGCCACGCAACGGTTGGCGGCTGCGTCCGATCTCGCGTCCTGCGTATTCAGTTACCACCTCTGCGACAATATCTTCACCTTCCAGCCTCGGAGCAGTGAGTTGCGTCGTTCCGATTCCCGCGTTGACTAAATCGTCAAAAGTGCAAGGCATAGCAGTCCGTCCCATCAATTGTACGCGTGTGCCTTTCGCGATGCCAACAGTTTCCAAAATCAGGGCGGCGTTCCGCTCTTCAGGCAGCAGCGAGTCGGAGTCGAGTAAGACCTCTTCGTGTCCATTTCCCCATCCCTTACCTTTCCGCCGCCGTACGTAAGCATAGGTGTCCGATTCACACAAGAGATACGCGATTAAAGCATTACGGTTGGGCTGTGTCGGTGCTTTATCTTTCATCACAGGCGGTAACTCGAAGAAATCTCTGAGCTGCGTCGCGATTCTGCGGCATTCGGCGAGGGCGGTTTTATTGAGATAATGCTGTTTTTCGTTGCCGTGTCGCAACGTTCGGATTGCTGTCGTAGCATCGCATCCATCGCGGAACAGTTCTTTTTGGCGGGCTTCGCGAACCGTGTCCTGCCGTTCAGTTGGCAGGCGGTCGATGCGCTGCCATAAGGCGGCGCGACGTTCCAGTGTCGCGATCAGATCAATCAGATCACGTCGCAGAGCAGATGGTGCTTTTACCAACAATCGGGCGTGAAGCGGATTGATAGGTAGCGCGCAAATCTTTGCACCCTCCGTTGTGAGTGCGCCATCATCGGAGAGAATCCCCCAACTTTTCAAAGCGGTTTGTGCGCGTTCAACGGCGAAGTCGGGAGGTGCATCGAGAAATGTCAAATCCTGGGGACGGTAACCTGTTGCAGCGACAGTGAGTACGAATTGTGTCAAATCCTCCCGCCGAATCTCTGGCAGCGTTTCCTGCTCAAGTTGACCGTGTTCCTCCCAGAGTCTGTAGCAGATACCCGGTCCAAGGCGACCTGCGCGTCCGCGGCGTTGTTCGGCTGAGGCTTGCGAAATCGGGCATAGCGCAAGGACAATGCGTCGGTTTTGATGGATACGTTGGCGGACTAAACCGGTATCCACCACGGCAGTGATCCCGGGAAGCGTGATTGATGTTTCTGCGACGTTAGTCGCAAGAATGACGCGTCGGCGTTGGGATTGTGTGTTGTCAAATGCTTTATCCTGTGCATCGGGGGGTAGATCCCCGTGTAGGGGGATAACCTCAAGATGCCGCCGCTTACGCAGTGCGTCATGGCATGCGTTAATCTCACCCTTTCCCGGTAGAAATACTAAAATATTCCCCGCGGTCTCTTTGACAGCGCGATGAATCCCCTTTTCGACGCGTTCTACTAAGTTCTGAGATGTAGGTACCACTGCCCCACCAAGGTATCGGACTTCAACGGGATAGACGCGCCCTTCCGCGCGTAGCACCTGTCCGCCAATGAACCGGGCGAGTTGTTGTGCCGCTATCGTGGCAGACATGATAATAAGTTTCGCGTCGGGTCGTTTCTTTTGGCAGATCGCGAGAAAAAGGTCTGTTTCGACACCGCGTTCGTGGAATTCGTCTAAAATGATAGTGCCATACGGGTCTAACTCCTGTCCTGCAGCATATTTTAGAGCGATACCGGGCGTAACGAAACGGATGCGGGTTAAGGTGTCGGAGCTGACATCTTCAAAACGCACCGTGTAGCCAACCGAATGTCCCAGGGGTTCGCCGAGTTGTTCTGCCACCCATCGTGCGAGTGAACGGCATGCGACGCGACGCGGTTCCACGACGAGTACAGGTGCATCTGATCGTGCGGCACACCAAGGTGGAATTTGTGTTGATTTCCCGCTGCCAGTCGGTGCTACAATCACCACAGGGCCCATTGTGATTGTGTCGTGAAATGTCGCCTTTAATTCCGTGATAGGTAAGTTGGTTTCGTTCATGGTGAATATTATAACTGATTAACTGACAATTGATAACTAAAAACTAAATGCTCCTGATCCAGTTGTCAAACGGTCACTTGCCCCCATTTTTTTCTGAAGGTTTGTGGTGAAAGGTTTTTGTTGTT
>VYCT01000145.1 GCA_009843785.1 Candidatus Poribacteria bacterium
ACTTAAGAGATTTAAGTTGTTGGGCAAACACCCTAAGTCCAAAACCCTCTTACAAGATATCGCACGAAAGGAACGGTACGGAACGGAAACCGTTTATGTTAGTAGGAGCGAGTTCTACTCACAACCTGAACAACAAAGCGGAACAATCCGAACCTCAACGGCGTAGGTGCCGGTGGCGAAAAACCACCGAATCGCACCGCACAGAAAAAAATAGTTGACACGTTTCCGTAACTATTTTACAATCTACAACGTTTATATAGGTGGTTTGGTTATTTTTGTTAGAATCCATAACACAAACATAACACCCAAACTTGACATTATTTAGGTTAGTTCAGAATAGATTTCATCCCTGAATCTGTTCTTGATATTTCGATTTTGATGGCAACCCCGCTACAGCGGCGTTGCCAAGTGAGGAAATTAATTGTTTTTGTTTTCTAAGGAGGAGAATACGTAACGGTTTTGTCAAGAAGATTGATATCTTCCTTGGCAATTTTAACTGTTTTGATCGCGTTCGTCCGTAATGCCGGTGTCCGCGCAGATTGATTAGATCGCATACTTCGGTGATGACTACTCCAGCGGAATCAGTCGGTGTTGTTGATACGCTCAACCCGTGCTGGCATGGTTCCTGCTAACCGGTATCTAATCATTCATAAGCCTGCTTTAAATGGTGCGGACACAGTGGGGGCTGGTTTCCCTGCTTTTTTGCTGCCACCGAGGCAATCGCTGCACGGTTTATGATACACCTGCAGTCACCATCCAGTTCGGTGGAACCATCATTCTAACCTACCCCAACCCACAGGTGCTGGACTTTAGTTCATCGCCTGCAGTTTTTTAATTCGTCAGACAATAATCTTGACTTTCCTCCAAAAATCGGCTATACTAAAAACAGACAACAAACTCAAAAATGGAGGTTCACATGAAACCGTATATAACAACGTTATTATTGATGCTCACGCTGCCACTCCTCCTACACGCAGCACCCAACTACACGATTACGAACAAACATCGCGTCATTGAAGAGGTATCCCTCAACCAGAATCGCGTCCCGATCGGCACGCAACTCTCACGCCTCAACTTCACGACGCTCAAGGGCGATACACACACCTTAGATACTCTCATCCAACAGGGGCCCACAGTCTTCGTATTCCTTGCAACCGAATGCCCGGTCGCCCAACGCTACGCGATGCGTCTGAAACGGCTACACACCGAATTCACGACAGAAAAGCACACCACCTTCGTCGGAGTCTACGCCAACGAAAATGACGCTGTTGCGGATGTTGAGACCTACGTCGCGAAGGCAGCATACACGTTTCCGATCGTCAAAGACACAGACGGGCGCCTTGCACGGATACTCGGCGCGACGATGACCCCACAAGCCATCCTCATTGACACAACCGGCACGCTCCGCTACCGCGGTTCTATTGACGATAACCGCTACGAGCCCCGCGTCAAACACCACTACCTGCATGACGCGCTCCTCGCAACACACACCGAGAATCCTATCCCCGTGGAACAGACACCGGCGTTCGGCTGCACGCTCCATCTCTCGGACTCAGCTTTCCCAGCAGAGGTTACCTATAGCCAACACATCGCACCGATACTCCAAAAGAATTGCCAGACATGTCATCGCCACGGCGAAGTCGCACCTTTTACACTCATTGACTACAGCGACGCAAAGGCGTGGGCAACCGAGATCGCTGAATACACGCAGGCACGTCTCATGCCCCCGTGGAAACCCGCACCCGGCTATGGACACTTCAAGAACGAGCGGCGGCTCACAGACACTGAAATTGAGATGATCGCTTATTGGGTAGACGCAGGCGCACCTTCTGGCGACCTCAATACCGTACCGCCTGCCCCCAAATTCCATGACGGATGGGCACTCGGTGAACCCGACTGGATCGCTGAGATGCCTGTCGAATACGAGATCGGACCTGAAGGCGAAGACGAATATCGGCAGTTCATCATACCTACTAACTTTGAGACCGATATGTACGTCCAAGCGGTTGATGTACAACCCGGCAACCGGAAAACCGTTCACCATGTCATCGCGTACTTAGATGTCAACGGCGAAGCCCGTAAACTCGACGCGCAGGACCCGAAACCCGGTTATGTTACTGAAGGCACAGGTCCTGGATTTGATACGATTGGCACCGTCGGTGGCTGGGCACCCGGTGTTACACCCCTCGTTTTACCTGATGGTGTCGGTTACCTCTTACCGAAAGGCGCAGACATCGTCATGCAGGTACATTATTACCGCACCGGACACGTTGAATATGACCGTTCACGGTTGGGACTCTATTTCTCCGAGACACCCGACACCGCGAAACTCCACATCGGGGACGCGATTAATACTGAGTTCGTCATCCCGCCCGGCGAAGCGTCGCATGAAGTATTAGCTTCCGAGAAATTCAAGCAAGATGTTTACCTCTTAGGGACGATGCCACACATGCATCTCCTCGGACGTGATATGCGGCTCATCGCAACGACCCCAACAGGCGAAGTACACGACTTGATATGGATCCAGGATTGGGATTTCAATTGGCAGGATGTTTATCACTATCGTGAACCGTTATTTTTACCGGCGGAGACGCGTGTGAAGCTCGTCGCACATTTTGACAATTCGGCAGAGAACCCAGCAAATCCGCACGATCCGCCGATCCCTGTCGGCTGGGGCGAAAAAACGACGGATGAGATGTGTATCGGGTTCTTGTATTACGTCAAAGCAGCCGAATTCGCGCCGAAGTAGTTGTCAGTTTTAGGTGTTTCCAGTTTTCAGTTTCCAGTTTTCAGAAAAGACGGTTGTAATTAACAAAAGTTTCCCTTCTTAACTGACCACTGGTTACTGACCACTGGGTACTGATACACTGATAACTACTCTCACAACAATGACGCAACCGTAACATCCGATAAACTCTCCCGCTGCGATGCCGCCAGCCTATCTAACGCCCGCGCGCCTGCCTCAGAAGATAGACCCGCCACAAAATGTGCCGTCATCTCACCCTCAACGGCTGCAACGATCTGATCCAACGTGATCTCTGTCAATGCCCGCGCCGGGAGATACCCTTCTGTATCCCCTTGGATCTCATAGATTAACCCTGCCGACTTGAACCGCTCAAAACTCGCCCGCACGACTGTCTCCGAAACCCCTGCAGACACACCCACCTGCTCCGTCGTACATGCACCCTCACCCTTCGAGAACCGATCTGCCACAATCAGAAACAGCGCGATAACGCCAGCACTGTTCAGATAACCACTGCTGTCATGTTGCAGCTTCCGACGCAAGGCTAAGTGCTGAAACGCATGCGAAACCTCCGCACCAAGCAAGATGATCACCCAAGCCGCATACGTCCAGATTGCGAGGATGATCAGCATCGCCAATGCGCCATAGATGTTGCTATAGTTCTTTGACACCAGCTCAAAATAACGTCCAAATGCGAGCCGCGCAATCTGGAAGAGTGTTGCTGCCACAAGCGTTCCAAGCAATGCTGCGTGCCACTTCACAGCAGTATTCGGCATCGCAGTGTACATCAAGAAAAAGAGGCAGTAGATCAGTATCCACGGGAACACGTGTGAGAACACCCAGTTCTTCGCACTCGAAAAGAAAAGGAAGATAAGCAGCGGTCCCACCGTTAGCAACGTATAAAAGACTGCATACTTCTGAAATGCCTGCATGACCGGCAACCGCCGCCGCGCCCCCCAAATGTCATTAATATGTTGTTCGACAGACATGAACAGCATCGTTGAGACGAGCAGGAACAGCAAAAACCCACCGACACCGAGACCGCCAAGATTTCTATTGGCAAATGCGGAGATTCCTGATACAATCTCTTCAGCACCGTAGCGGGGGAGAAAATTATCCAGCGCGGCAATCAAGGGGGAATTGCCGTCTTCAACTGCACCAAACGTCTTTAACAGAAACAATGCGACAGCCGACAACGGCACAAGACACAACAACGTGTTAAACGCCAACGCCGACGCTTGCTGCATGCAATTGTGTTCCCGGAATTGATGCCAGACGTTCACAACCAGACGCGCCACTAACGTAAGGGAGTCCCCATATCTATCCGCAAGGTTGTTCATAATAATACCACTCAGCTGTCAGTAACTTTGTTGTGGTTTTCAGACTTCTTGTGGCATCCACAAAAAGGTGACTGAAAGTTTCCGATTGCTGAAGCTTGACGGCTCATACACTGACGACTATTCTTCTGAAGGCTGAAAACCAGCGACTGACAACTCATACACTGACAACTATTCCTATGCCAGACTCGAAACCGGATCTAATTTCACGTATAAAACGCAAACTCAGACAAAACCCGTTCTTATCTAACCTCGTTGGGTGCCCGTATCCCGCCCCGCGCTGGAGTCGCTGTGTCAAACGGCTCCTCTACCAACTCGGTCCTGAGACAAACGTCTTAGATCTCGGGGCCGGCAACCACCGCCGCGCCCCGAATGTGATCAACCTCGAAATCGAAACCACCCCAGAAGTTGACATCATCGCGGACGGGCATCTTTTGCCCTTCAAAGACGATACCTTTGATGCCGTGATCTCTGAAGCCGTGCTGGAGCATGTTCATTCCCCAGGCATCGTTGTCTCGGAGATCTATCGGGTCCTGAAACCCGGCGGCTATATCTGCGTCGCGGTACCCTTTCTACAAGGCTACCACGCCTCGCCGCACGATTACCAACGGTGGACAGCATCCGGTATTGTGCAGCTGTGTGCCACCTTCACCGAAATTGAGAGTGGCGCGTGCGCAGGGCCCACGACCGCTTTACATTGGATCTTCCGAGAATACGTCGGGCTTATCTGTTCTTTTGGGAGTCTTCTCGTCGCGAAGGCGGTTTCACTGCTTGTCGGATGGTTAACATTTCCATTCCTGCTCTTAGATGTTCTGTTATCCCGACACAAGGATGCCCATATCTTGGCATCAGCCGTCTATTTTTTCGGGAAAAAAGAGTAATCGGTTATCAGTTTTCAGTAGACGTGGTCTTCAACCGCGCCCTCCAAATCCGATAGGGTTTGCTTGGGTGTTTCCGCAGATTTCTTCACAGTTGGCAACCGCGCCCGGAAACCGCCCTAATTTCTTCTCGCTGTCCTCCGTATCCATATTATATAGCATTTAATAATAGGATGTCAAAAAAAATATGGCTGTTAGCAATCAGCCTCTCATCACCGATAACTAACAAAAAAAAAGCGGCGAGGCTACAAACCTCGCCAGCAAAAAAGTAGGCTACAGATAAAAAGAATGATAACTGATAATTATGCTACAACAATGTAATCTTGTCCTTCTCTGCTCTCTCAAGCAGGCTTCGGACAATCTGTAATGTCAATTTAGAGAGCTTTTCCGAAAACTCGGCATCCGTGAGCGTTCGATATCGAGAGGGTTGTGATGCCGTAAGCCGTTCATTCGCAATTGTCAACGCACTTGACACGACCGGCATAGGCACTGTGAGCGGCACAGATGCGGGGGCACCGTTTTCTTGAGACGCAGGAACAGATATCGTTCCCGCCGTATCGCCTGCCAAAAAACTTTCGCGCCGCGAATTGATTTCGGCTAATACTTGCTGCGAGGCGATTTGGTGTGCAAACTTTTTTGAACCGGGGACAGGCTCCGGGGTCTTATGAACATGGTCGCCGTAAGACACGGTCACCTGCCAGCGAGGTGTATCCGGCGGGCCTTGCTGTATCTCCGTATACGTCGGTTGCTGCAAACCCCGTTCCTGGCAATATTGAATCAAAAGTCCTTTATAATTTTCTGAAGCCTCGTCAAGCACCACATCTGCCATATGTCCCTCCTTGAACCCTCTTACCGGGAGTTACCACCGCCACCGGAACCGCCGCTGCCGTTATAATAGTGCGGACGCTCACCCGTTCTGCGGGGTTTGACTTTTCGCTGCCGTTTCATTTCAATCCTACGCCGTTTCTCGCTCGGTTTCTCATAGAAACTCCGCTTTTTAATCTCCGTAACAATACCTGCTTTACCACACATCTTTTTAAAACGTGCCAGGGCGCGATCAAACGCTTCACCTGAGTCTACACTCACTTCTACTTGAACCATTGCTTTAAGCCTCCATTGGAATTTGAAATCTTGAAAACATTTTATAAATTGTATCACATTTCAGCGGAGATGTCAAATAATTCTCAGAAGAATAGTTATCAGGACAGCTTTCGCTGACAACTGCTTGACAATTTATCTAATCTTCCGCTATACTTATGCCACCTAAAAGGAGGTACCACCATCACAGAAATCGTTATCCTCTGCTTCGGCGCATGGCTCACGGGTGTCAGCAAAGCGGGGTTCGGTGGGGGCATCGGCATGATTGTTGTCCCCATGTTCACGCATTTCCGCAGCGCGCGAAACGTCATCGGGCTCATGCTCCTGCTGCTCTTCTCAACGGATGTCTTTTCGCTCCGGCACTACTGGCAACGGTGGCACCGCCAAAGCGTCACGCGGTTGATCCTCGGTTCTGTCCTCGGTATTGTACTCGCAAGTTTGGTTTTAAAAGACATCTCCGATGTTCACCTCAAGAAGGTGATCGGCGGGATCGCGTGTCTATTTGCCCTGCTGGAAGCCTTACGGCCGTACTGGCAACCTTTGCTCGGCAACTCGGAGCATCCGACCAGCACAGCACTCCAATTCAAATTGTGGCAAGGGCTACTTGCCGGGCTGCTCGCCGGTGTATTTTCAACACTTGCGCACATGGGTGGGCTTGTCGTCGTCATGTATCTCCTCCCACAACGCCTAAGTAACACCGCCTTCGTCGCGACCACAACAGCTACCTATTTCTCACTCAACTTCATCAAAATCCCGTTTTATTACCAACTTGATCTTTTCTCTTTCGAGATTTTAGTTGAAGCCGTCGCACTCCTGCCCTTCATCGGGCTCGGCGTGCTAACCGGTATCTCGCTGAACAACCGTGTACCGGAGCGTCTCTTTTCAAGGATCGTTTTGTTTTTTCTATTCGCCACAGGCTTGCATCTACTGTTTAGTTGATTAGTTGTCAGTAAAGAGGTGCTCTGGCGAATCAAAGTTCTCTTAAGCTGAGTACGGATAACTGAAAACCGTTGCGATATTTCCAAAAATCCTGTATAATACAACCCACAACAAAATAGATGAGGTCGAAAATCATGAGCTTAAAATGGGGCGTGCTGGGTGCCGGAAGCGTCGCTCAACGTCGAGCGATGCCAGCTATCAAGAAAGCAGATGGTGCAGAACTGCACGCGCTGCTCTCACGCGATACTGAGCGCGCTAAACGACTCGCACGCGAACACGGCGCAACCCACGCCTATACCACTGTTGACGCACTTCTCGCAGACGACGCGCTTAATGCGATCTACGTCTCAACCCCGGTCTACTTACACCGCGAACAGGTCATCGCCGCGGCTGAACGCGGTCTACACGTGCTGTGCGATAAACCGATGGCACTCACGCCACAGGAATGCAAGGAGATGATCGCCGCCTGCAGTGCCAACGGCGTACACCTGCAGCTCTGTTTCCTCTTTCGGTTCCACTCCTGTTTCCAGCAGATCCGGACTTGGGTAGACGAAGGATGTTTCGGGCAAATCGTTCACGGACGCATGCCGTTCCTCAAACAGTACCAACTTGCACCGGATGAGTGGCGCGCGCAACCCGAAAAAGGCGGTGGCGGATGCTTGATGGACCTCGGCCCGCACAGCGTGGACTTACTCCGTTATCTCATCGGCGAGGTGAACGCTGTCAGCGCATTCTATAATAGTGCAACCCAAGGCACCCGTGTTGAAGAAACCGGGGGTATCTTCATGCGTTTTGATAGCGGCGCACAAGCGTTCACAGACCTCAGCTTCTCAGTTCCGCAGTGTGACATTGTATTAGAACTCTATGGGACAGAAGGCACCGTCTGGGTTTACAACGACGACGGTTGGAAAATGAAAGCCTACTTCGGAGACGAAAAGCAGTTAATCCCCTCGCAATACGAGGACTTGTATCAGTGCCAGTTTGAACATTTCGCAGATTGCGTGCAACAAGAAGCATCGCCAATCACGACAGGGTTTGATGGGTTGAGGGCAAGCGAGATTCTCGCCGCTGCCTATCGCGCGGGCGAAACCGGTCAAGTAGAACCGTGCCTCGCTGCGCAATAGCCATCAGTAACCGCGCCCGCGTTCATCCATCTGTGCCAAAATGGCGCAATATATCCAACCCCAATTTTTAAGAGCGTCAATTTGTCGCAGTGGAAAACCTGCCAAAATGTCACGGCTGCCACGGCAACACTGATGCTCTGGCAGTTTGGGAGATTGGCACGAAAATTGCTAAGATATACATGAGGACGGTCTCTCTTTTTACCGTCTCATGACAAAGAGGCAATCAAGCCTCTCCTTATAATTTTTTACGCCAAACTCAAGGAGGAATTCAACGACATGGCACTTGTACCCCTTGGCGATCGAATTCTCGTCAAACGTTCAGACAACGATGAACAAATGACCAGCGGTGGGATTATCATCCCGGATACCGCAAAAGAAAAACCGCAGGAAGGCGAAGTCGTTGCCGTCGGCAGCGGTAGAATGCTTGACAGTGGTGACCGGCAGCCCGTTGATGTAGCGGTGGGCGACTTGGTGCTTTTCGCCAAATACGGCGGCACCGAAGTTACGTATGATAACACTGAATATCTCATCTTGCGCGAAGATGATATCTTAGCCAAGGTTAACTAGGAAAGGAGTTAAACACATGGCAGCAAAACAACTGGCGTTTGATGAAGAGGCAAGGAGCGCTATTAAACAGGGCGTTGACAAACTCGCGGACGCTGTTAAGGTCACGTTAGGGCCCAAAGGGCGCAACGTTGTACTTGATAAGAAATTCGGCGCACCGACGATCACCAAAGATGGTGTTACCGTCGCAAAAGAGATCGAACTTGAAGATGCCTACGAAAATATGGGCGCACAGATGGTCAAAGAGGTTTCATCTAAAACCAGCGATGTCGCTGGCGATGGCACCACGACTGCTACCATTCTTGCACAGTCTATCTATCGTGAAGGCTTGAAAAACGTCGCCGCCGGGCATAACCCCATGGCTCTCAAGCGCGGGATTGAAAAAGCCGTCAACGTCGTCGTCAATGAGATTCACAGCTTGAGCAAAGAAGTCTCTGAAAAAACTGAGATCGCACAAGTTGCCGCTATCTCCGCAAATAACGACGACGATATCGGAAATCTGATTGCTGACGCTATGGAAAAAGTCGGCAAAGATGGCGTGATCACTGTCGAAGAAGCCAAAAGCCTTGAAACAACATTGGATGTCGTTGAAGGCATGCAGTTCGATCGCGGCTACCTTTCACCCTACTTCGTCACAGATGCTGATCGGATGGAAGCCGTTCTTGAAGATGTCGCAATCCTTATCCATGAAAAGAAAGTCAGCAGTCTCCAAGACCTCAGGCCTTTGCTTGAACTCATCGCACAGCAGGGCAAACCGCTATTGATTATCGCCGAAGATGTCGAAGGCGAAGCCCTCGCAACCGTCGTTGTCAACAAGATTCGCGGCGTACTTCGTTGTGCCGCCGTCAAGGCACCCGGCTATGGGGACCGTCGTAAAGCCATGCTCGAAGACATCGCAGTCTTGACAAACGGACGCGTCATCTCCGAAGACCTCGGTATTAATCTCGAAAACGTCACGCTGAACGACCTCGGCAGTGCAAAACGCATCGTTATTGACAAAGACAACACCACTGTTGTTGAAGGTGAAGGCACAACCGAAGCGATTCAAGGACGCATCGACCAGATCCGCAGGCAAATTGAAGACACGACCTCCGACTACGATCGCGAGAAATTGCAAGAACGCCTCGCAAAACTTGCTGGTGGTGTCGCCGTCATTAACGTCGGTGCCGCAACAGAGGTTGAGATGAAAGAGAAGAAGGCACGCGTTGAAGACGCAATGCACGCCACACGCGCGGCTGTTGAAGAAGGCGTTGTTGTCGGGGGGGGGGTCGCACTCGTGAGATGCCAAGCCGCTCTCGATTCGCTCGAACTCGACGATGCTACCGAAGCTGTTGGTGTCTCTATCGTTAGACGTGCACTCGAAGATCCGCTCCGTCAAATCGCAAGAAACGCCGGACAAGAAGACTCCGTCGTCATCGCCAAGGTCAAAGACGAGGGTGGAAACGTCGGCTATGATGCACATCAAGATCGTTTCATCGACATGTTTGAAGCGGGTATCCCGGATCCGACCAAGGTCGTACGGGTCGCACTGCAGAACGCAGCCAGTATCGCAGCATTGATGATTACCACCGAAACGCTCATCGCAGAACTGCCTGAGAAGGAAGCACCGGCACCGCCGATGCCTCCGGGTGGTGATATGTACTAAACCCACTACATGCAGTACCAGACTGCACCTTTTTAAAAAAAGTAGGCGAGGTTTTCTAACCTCGCCTATATTATTTTTTTTCTATCATTATTTATATGGATACTACCAGAATGACTTGATCAGCGATATGATGGCCGCAACAGCTGATCCGAGTGCTATCCATATAGCAGATTTTGCATCTTTGTTTCATATTGATTGCTGCTGCCCCTCTAATTTCCCTTTAATCCATGCAACATCTGTTTCTATGTTTCGGAGTCCATTGTCTATACGCTTAACGTCGTGTTTAACATCCTCTATGGATCGTTTGACCTCTGCGATGGCTTGCTCGTTACTACGCTTGATATCCGCCATTGCACTCAAAATCTGATCTTTGAAATCTTGATCTGACATTTTTTCTCCCTCCTCCACCTGCAAGTTTAACATTAAAGCTGTAAAAAGTCAAATCCAATTTCATGATGCTCCGGATAGAACGGGTGCCAAAAACCGATCACATTCCTGAAGCACAGCCGCAACCTCAATAGTATGCATACACGGCGAAGTTCCATCAGGTAACGCCTGACACCCATATTCAAACCCTAAGTTCAGGCATGGACTACACGGCAGTGCTGCGCGGACAATGCCCGCATCACGGTGCCAAGGGCCCCACTGTGCAGTGTTCGTCGGACCGTGCAACCCAATCACTGGTGTACCAGTCGCAGCCGCAAGATGCATCGGACCGCAGTTACCACTCACCACTAACGCCGCATCCGAAAAAAGTGCAGTAAGCTGATTCACATCTGTCTGCCCCGCAAGTACGACTGTTCGATGCTTTGTCCGCGCCGCAATCCCTTCGGAGACGTGAACTTCATTCGGCGCGCCTGTCAAAATAATTTGTACCCTGTAGCGCGAAATAAGGGCATCTACTAACGCGACGTAACGTTCTTGGGGCCACCGTCTGCGCGGTTCACCCCGTCTCCCCGCTTCTGGATGTAGTACCACAAACGGGATGTCCGGCGAAACCTTTTCTTGAACCAAGGCTTCGTGCACCCACGTACGTGCTGCCGCACCACACCACACCTCAAGCCTAAATTCCTGTGTTGGGCATTCCAATTGTGTCGCGATATCCAAGAAATTTCGCACTTCGTGCCGTCCTGGGATGTGTGGCACTGTCTCTGTGAAGAGAAAGTGGCGATACTGCCCTTTTGTCCGAAACCCGACCCGCACCGGTGCCCCACTCATGTATGCAAGCAGCGCACTCAGCCGGGGCCAATGTTCCAGATCAATCGTCCAATCAAATTTTTCGCGACGCAGCAACGCAAACAACCGATACATCGGCAGCCGAAAAGAGATAGGCTTATCAATGTAGGGACAGTTTGCCAAATAATTAAGATTGGTTGGGGATGTTAACATCGTGAATTCCGCATCGGGGAAGGTGTGCCGTATCGCACGAATCATTGGAATAGCCAAAATGGTATCACCCAATGCAGAGAGTTGAATAAAGAGGATTTTTTTCGGTGTATAAGGCACCGAAACACGCCTACAAAATAGACTGAGCATACCACAAAGCGGTATGCCCAAATAACGGTCTAAGTACTGTTGAAAACGGTTGGATTGCATAATAGTAATCAGTTGTCAGGGGAATGGTTGTCAGTTGTCAGTACGATTTTTTCTGCGAAAAAATCTTTCAGTTGTCGGTAGTTATCGGTTATCGGTTGTCAGTAAAAGAAGGTTGCTGTGGTATTCTATCAGCTTATGGACTTTACCAGAAACCTTGACACGCTAAGCCCTCTTAACTGATAACTGAAAACTATTTCCTCTGACAACTAATCCGCATACCCATACAACTCAATCTCCGAGATCTTCGCCAACGCCGTCGTCGGACCTGTGAGATGGTACAGATACCGCCCGCGCCGCCGCTTTCCATCAGAAGTTTCTACATTTTCACGCTTGAGTTTCAGGTTCTCACGCCGCTGTGCCGCATCATCTGTCGTCCGTCGCACCAGCAGTTTTATACCTGTCGTTGTGACAAACTTGTTCAGACGGATGTCAATCACCCGATCCTTATTCGTCCGTCGGTCATAGATCTTCTGCCATTCTCCGAGCGAATCAAACGCTTGCACCTCAAAGTCCTCGAGATTCGTCGAGTGGATGACGATCCGATAAATCGATCGCTTTTCCGGCAGATGGATAATCGCCTCTGACGGAATATTGAGATCCGTTAGGGCACTGCCGGAACTCTTCTTGCGTTGGGACTGCCCAATCGTTTCAGGTTTACCATCAATAAAGGTAGGGTCACTGGCGGTTACACCCGGTTGAAGCGCGTAGTTCTCACTCCACTGCTGCCCGATAACACAACCGGAACATAAACACATCAGGCCCAACATCAGCAATGTATAAATACGCCGGACGTTGAATTTCGTACGCATTATTCCCTTCTCCTCTGGATTTCAGCGTTCAGTGCCTCAATGTACTTAACGATGTCCTCTTTCGTCAAACGCCGCACTTTAATAAAATGCAATTCTCTAAAGAACGGCACCAGATCCTCACCCGCCACTTGGCTGAAATAGTAGACAAGGATACTCGTCGGCATCAAGGACTCTAACTGTTGGTGAAGCCCATCTGCCTCCATCAGTTCAAAGACCTTAATGTAAAAATCGTTGCCGTAGCGTTTCCACAACTCTGCCACTAGTGTATACGCGTAGCGATACCGCCACTGGGTCAACGGGCTATTTTCCGTATGCCCATCCCAATTCTCCAGTTCATTCTCACCGTTGATATCAAGGCGGACATCCGCCTTGAGACTATCATATTTCGGGTGCAATCCGCCTTCGGCATATTCCGACTGAATCAGCACGGCAATACCTTCCGAAAACCAGACCGGTATATAATAGATATTCGTGAACGCGTGTGTCAACTCATGGACTCGCACCCCCTGTTTCTCATACATCTGCATCGGAAAGTCCATCTGTATACCGCTAATAAGTTTCTCATACCGACCATTTTGAATGCCGAAACGATACTGCGTCGTCGTAAATGCACCGAGTCTACTGCCTCTATACATGTCGTGTAATGTTACGTGGATTTTATGTTTTGGATGGAACCCGAAATGTTCGTGCATCGCCTCATAAAGGCTCTCCATATAGATGAGCGCGCTTATCGCAAATTCATTGCGTTCGGCGACCTCATCAAACGCTGGTAGCTGCAGTAAATCTTCAGCAAATTTAATTGTATAGTGATCGCTCTCACCAAACGAGGCATCCGGTGTGATGTTATCATCAGTAATTTCGGATTTCGGACGTTTGAGCATCAAGGAATTCGCGTTCCGTTTTTCAAGGAGCCGTTTCTCACGACGCTGCCGTGCCTCTTCAAGCGCGGTGCACCCATTGAGAACGAGTGCCGCGACAAGTAGCATTAGTATCACGCACCAAAAGGTTCCGGTAAGGGGTCGTCTGTTTTTTTCTTTCATGATGCTCCTCTCTTTAGAGCGGCACCGCCCGCGATTTATCCCCGATGCGGCGCATGGTAATCTCTTGTTCTACTGTTGGGTCGGGCAGCCCCGTCTCGGCGAGTCTGTGTTGCAGAAACGCAGCCATCTCCGCTTTCAAACGCGCAACCACTGCGTCCGCCTCCTCAGCGAGGTTGTAGACCTCATCCGGATCCTCTTCGAGATCGTAAAGTTCCAAATCCGGTGTGTTATAAACGGCAGGCGTGCCGCCGGTTTCAACAATCAACTTCCATTTCTGCGTCTGCCATCCGCGTTTCTTCATCCAGCCGCACTCCGTGAGGTAGACCGCCTCTGTCGTCCCGTCATGCGTGCCGTTTTCTATCAACGGACGCAGACTTACGCCTTCCATCTTTTCACGTTCCGCAATGGATTGTAACCCAGCGTAGTCGAAGATTGTCGGGGCGATGTCTGTGAGACGCACGAGACCGTCGAGCCGCTGCCCTTCTCGAATAAGTGCGGGACAGTGAACAATCAGCGGCACGTGGCAGTTCGTTTCGTAAAGCCCGTGATGGTCATACCAGAGCTCGTGTTCATCAAGTTCTTCACCGTGATCCGCCGTAATAATCAGGAGTGTCTCTTCAAGCTGCCCAGAATCTTGTAGATACCGAAAAAGCTGCGCAAGGCATGCGTCCATATAGGCGATTGAGGCATCGTACTGCGAATTCACATACCGTCTATCTCGCCAGAGCCGTTTCTTCGCAATGTCCTCGGGATCCGCAGGGTCTGGGGTGCACATCCACTGTCGGAAATAGTCCGTGAAGGGTTCGCAGGCATAAACAGCATCCATACTCCGGTTGTTCGGATCGCATTCGTCCCCACTATAAAACATCCGTTCAAATGGCAGCGGCGGGTGATACGGTGTATGCGGATCCCAGTAGTGCAGAAAAGCGAACCAGGGTTTATCTTGCGACTGCGCAAGGTCTAAAAGTGCCATCGCTGTCTCATTCACCGCCTCCGCTTTTCGCGCTTGCCGGTAACCGCTTTCCCATTGATAGCCTCGATACTGACCTTCAGGAAAACCGCGCTGGAACCAACGACCCAAATTGTCCGCAGCGACTGTGAAGTACCCCGCTTCACTTAATAACTCCGGCGTGGTCTTAACATCCGCCGCTAAGTTTACCGTCCCACCTTGTGTGATGATTTGGTGAGACAAAACATCTTTACCGGTGAACATCGTCGTATGCGCAGGATGTGTCGGAATATGTGGA
This sequence comes from Candidatus Poribacteria bacterium, assembly GCA_009843785.1. Lineage (GTDB taxonomy): Bacteria > Poribacteria > WGA-4E > WGA-4E > WGA-3G > WGA-3G. The sequence goes on from VYCT01000145.1 coordinate 15,021, forward strand.
CTAATACACTTCTCGAAAAGCGTCGATTTTTCTACCAGCGCATCGAGGTGTGGTGTTGTTAGATTGTAATGTCCGTAACAACTCATACTTGATGCTCGGAGTGTATCCAATGAAATGAGAATGATATTACGCAAAAGGGTACTCCTCTTTTTTTATCCACAAGAGAGGCTACGGGACTTCCGAAGCATTCACAATTATCATATCGTTTTGAACTGTAGCTGCCAATGGCGCATCGTCAGTGTTGGAGAGGTTCGGCTCCAGCAAGTGTATCAAACCCGGCTTCGCTGCAATGACTTCAAAGGTAAGCGTAGCAAGCGTTCCATCGCCATCTACCGGCGTAGGCTTGGTGTCCGCACCGAGCGGTGACCCTGCCAGGATCGAGAGTCCCCAATATTCTGAAGATGCGGATGCAAGCCCGGGGGGCACCTGTTGCTCTGGAATCTTAAACAGGCCCTCTTCTACCGAGAACTCGAGGACAGCCGGCACGTCCGGTACTGGGGAGAAACTCACAGATGCTCCTACCGTCGTTGAATCGCCTACCCTGAGTCTGACTACGTAATTCCCAGCATCGCTTCGCTCGGGACTCAGCCAGATACCCCCAGACGGCAGGTAAACCCCTTGTGTTGTGTTGATATATTTTAGAGCCGTCGCATCAAAGACGAAAAAAGGGGCGTAGCCGGCAACCCCTAAGCCGCCCGCTATTTTGAGATCAATTTTTATCTCTTCACCGACAGCTACAGCACTGATATCAGTCGTAGCCGCTAAAAAAACAACATTTTCGCTGACCATCGGAACCTCGGTAGCCGGTTCTAAGACCTGATCCATTCTATTACAGCCTACGAAAGCAACGCAACAAGCAGTGAAGATCACCATGAAAAAGACTTGAAATTTCAACATGAGTTAATGTTCCTTATTTTGTAGGGATAAGTCTAAAGTAACAGTTGAAAAAATTGCTAATCCGCTGCGATCTCGGCACCAGCACCCTGTGCCGCACGGATCGCCTCACACAGATACGTAATCCCTTCCGGAATATCATCTACATGGCAATATGCATACGCCAATCGGATCGACTTCACTGGGGCGTTCGCATAGTGGAAAGCACTCCCGTTGCTATAACCGACCCCTTTTTCAGATGCCAACTGTTGCAACTTCTGCATATCCGTCGTTTCCGGCAAATCTATCCAGAGGAACAATCCACCGCGCGGTCGCGTCCACGTACAGAGATCACTGACCTGCGCGTCAAGCGTATCTACCACTGCCCGACATTTCGCACCCACAGCAGCGTTCGTCTTCACAAGATGCGCTTCAAGATGCTCCGTGAAGAATTCAGCAACAATCGCACTCGCCAACGCGCTCGTCCCACCGTCCCACCGGTTCTGGTGGATTTGACCGTAATGCGGTTGCCGCGCCACAAAGTAACCCTGCCGAACACCGGCACCTAAAATCTTGGAGAAAGTCGCAATGAAGATCACCCGATTTGAGGAGTCTAACTTAAAAAGCGAATCCGGGGTCGGTGTCGATGTAAAGTCGATGTCGCCGTAGCAATCATCTTCAACAATCAGTGTATCGTATTCTTCTGCCAATGCCAGCATCCGCTTTCGGCGTTCAAGCGAGAGGATCGCACCCGTCGGATTCTGATGGTTCGATGTCGTATAGATCAATGACGGACGGACATTTTTCTGTTTGAGTTCCTTCAGTTTCGATGCCAGCGCGTCCATATCCATACCATCGGTATAGTCCATCGACACGCCTGCAATATTCGCCTTGAAATGCCGCATGATGCCCAGAGTACCGCTGTAAGTATATTCCTCTGTTAGCACCGTATCGCCCGGGTTGATAAATGTGCCAAGCACCAATTCCAGGGCCTGCATGGAACCGGAGGTAATTGAGATGTTATCTATCGGTAGTGGAATACCTTCACGCCGTTCAAACCGCATAGATGCCAGTTCACGTAAACCGCTATAGCCCGATTCCCCCGGATAGTTGACTAAATCGCCTCCCAATTTTCGGAGTGCCTTCTCACTTGCCGCAATCAGCCCCTCCGTCGGGAACGTATACGGATCCGGACGACCGCCTGTAAAAGCAAAATCTTTCATAGCTATGCTCCTTCTTGTAGACAAATGCCTCTTAGCATTTAATTATAACAAACTTCCCGAAAAAAATCAATCAGTTGTCAATGGGTCACTTACCCCCATTTTTTTCTGAAGGTTTGTGGTGAAAGGTTTTTAGT
>VYCT01000172.1 GCA_009843785.1 Candidatus Poribacteria bacterium
GATCTGGGTACCCAAGCGGTTATTTTTTCTAAAATTGACACTTATGGTGCGGTTTCTAACCGCACCGGGTATAATCGAGAAACGTCCGAGTTATCTCAATGAAATTACCGAATTAATAAATTAATCTTCATCAAACCGTACCTACCGGTCCTGGGGACCGCGCGTTGAGGTGTAATATAAAATGCTTAAAACACTCATTCGCAGGGAACTGCTTGATAATCTGATGACATTCCGATTTGCGGCAGCTGTTTTCATTACATTGTTGCTTGTGGTCGCCAATACTATTGTGCTCCTCAAGGACTATGAACAGCGCCTCACCGCTTACAACACGGCTGTCCAGGAGAGTCACGAGGCATTACGCGCGGAAAAAACCTATGCCGGTTATAGCGGCACATTAGTTGCCCATCGCCCTCCGAACCCGTTGAGCATTTTCAATCTCGGATTAGATAAGCAGGTGGGGAACAAAATAGAGGTATACCACGCGTTTGTGCCGACAATTTGGGATGCGGAGAAACACGGGGCGGATAATCCGTTTCTCAATCTCTTCACTTCAATTGATATTGTGCTTGTTTTTCAGGGGGTACTGAGTCTGCTCGCGCTGATCTTCGCTTACGATGCGCTCGCTGGCGAACGTGAACGCGGTACGTTACGCCTCGTGCTGACGCACCCCATCCAGCGCGGATACATCCTATTTGCCAAGTACATCAGCGCGATGCTCTGTCTACTTGTGCCGTTGTTGATCAGCCTTCTCTTGTCCATCATCTTGCTGACGACATCCACTACGGTTGCCTTGCGCTCGGATGATTTTTTTCGCATCGGCGGGATTGTCCTGACATCACTGCTTTATGTGTCGTTGTTCTACCTCATCGGGTTATGCATCTCTGCGATGACGCGTCGCACCAGTACCGCGCTCATGCTTTGCATGTTCGTCTGGGGAGTCTTAGTGCTTGTGTACCCAAATCTGATTCTTACGGCAGTTGACATCGTCCCACAACCGGAAACGCAAATCTCCGTCTATAATCAAACCAAACAGATGTGGGAAAAATTGGATAGAGAAAACAAGCAGTTTATCCGCAATGATGCTGTCTTAGGTCCCCCATCGCGTGGCGGTGAAGATATGGATGCGGGATTTGGCTTGGAAGGCGTTGAATACACCTTCTGGCAAGGTGAGGACAAACCCTCAATATTGCTCTATTTCCACCAAACCGGACTGTACGCCGGAAAAATTAAAGCAGAATCTGAACCGCAGGTGCCACACGTACAGGATTACTACGACTTCTACAATAGAGAGACTATCAATACCGTCCAACGAACGTGGCTTGTGCGGAAACCGGCACTTGAGGCGATCTATGTCAAACCCGCAAATCTCGGTCGAATGCTGTTGAGGTTTTCACCAGTTGGTCTGTATGACACAGCAACCGAAGCTTGGGCAGGCACCGACTTAGAGGGTATTCAAGACTTTTTCAGCACAGTCCAACGTTACCGGCGCGCAATCGTTGACTATTTCTATGACCAAAAGATATTTGAATCGCGACAATGGTTCGCTGCCGATAAAGGCACAGCCGACTGGGATACACTCCCGCAGTTCTCCTTTCAGAGAAGCGATACCGGTATCAATGCAAAACGAGCACTTCCGGACATGCTTCTGTTGCTTACAATGAATGTTATTCTTTTTACGGTGATAATGCTAATTTTTATCAAAAGCGAGGTATAAAATAGTTGTCAGTTACCAGTGGCCAGTAACCAGTTAAGAGGCATTCTGTAACAATTCACTTGTTGCTTGGAATATTCCAAATTGGGGTTGATTGTTACCAAACATCTCTTTAACTGGTAACTGGCCACTGGACACTGATAACTATAGGAGAAAAGATGCAGGATTTTAAGAAGTTGCAAGTTTGGCAAAAATCTCATGATTTAACTTTGAGGATGTATGAGCTGACATCTCGATTTCCTCGCGAAGAGATGTATGGGCTGACAAACCAAATCCGTCGTGCGTGTGCATCGATTCCAACAAATATCGCTGAAGGCTGTGGCAGGGGCAGCTCTGCTGACTTTGCGCGTTTTCTTCACATAGCAATGGGGTCAGCGAATGAAACAGAATATCTTATTCTCCTTGCTCGCGACCTCAAGTACCTTGATACAGATCTATTTGCTGGGTTAATGGATACAATAATTGAGGTGCGGAAGATGCTAACCTCTTTCCTGCGGAGGCTGAAAACTGATAACTGTTAACTGGTTACTGGTTACTACTTATGTGGCATATTACAAAGCGTGAAATCTACGATAATCTCAATAGCCTCCGATTTGCCCTAACAACCGTGTTGTTGCTGGCACTGATGGTAACCAATGCTGTTAAGCATCTCCGCGAGCATCCAAAACGGGTACAGACGTATCGGGACGCTGTCACCGAATCTTTGAATCACTTAACGGATCGCGCCGACGACAGTCTCTATACACTGGCACAATACGGACCGGGAAACTTCTACAAAAAGCCGTCTTCCCTTCACTTTTGTGCAAACGGAGGGGAATCCCTTTTACCTGATACTGTTGAAGTGGGCGAACCACCTGTGTTTATGACCGATGCAGAAGGCAACCGGCTACTCGAAGGTATCTGGAGCCTGTCCTATCCAGATGCCAACCTCAACAATAAGAACGTTGGACCGAACGTTTCACAAGTGGATTGGGCATTCATCATCGGTTACATCTTGAGTTTGATAGCCCTCTGGTTCACCTTTGATGCCTTTGCCGGTGAACGCGAGCAAGGCACACTCCGATTGATGTTAGCCAATTCAATTCCGCGACACACGGTCCTTATCGGCAAATTCTTAGGGGCACTGCTCAGTATTAGTATCCCGTTTGCGCTTGCTGTGTTGGTGAACCTTTTATTAATTTCTACCGCAAATACCGTTCACCTGACGACAGAAGCGTGGGGACGCTTAGGTATCATTTTCTCTCTCGCGCTTTTGTACACGAGTCTGTTTGTGGCGTTAGGGCTGTTAGTCTCGGCGCGTGTACAACAGAGCGCGGTGAGTCTGATGATACTGCTGTTGACGTGGGTAACCTTTGTCGTTTTTATGCCGAGTACCCTCGCTTCAATCGCAAGCAGCTTCTCACCGGCAACATCCTTCGACGAATTTTGGAAACAGCGGAACCCGATTCAAGAGAACTTATGGGAGAAATATAAGGAGGGTCGGTCCAGTAAATCGGAAGACAAGAGGTTAAGGGCGAAAAGCGAGTTTTACACCGAAAACGCTGAAAGAGACGAACGCTGGCAGGAAGAACGATTAAAGTACCGGACTTCTCAGGTGCATCGTGCGCGCGCTATCACCGGTATCTCACCGGCTACACTTCTGCAGCACCTGATTGAAGGGTTTGCTGGCACCGGATTTGAGCGACACTTGCAATTTGTGGAAAACACACAACGTTATACCCGTCAATTACGGGAATTCGTTGCTGACACCGATAGAGCCGACCCAGAAAGCCTTCATATTTTGGGCGTGCGTGAAGGCATGTCCAAGAAGCCTATCAGCCCAGAAGCAGTTCCGAGATTTGAAGATACACTTAATCTGAGTAGGGATTTCAATACTGCAGCAATGGAATTGTTACTGCTAACGTTATTTGTCTTAGTGCTTCTATCGGGTGCGTATCTCGCGTTTGTACGTGTTGAGGTGTGATAAAAAATGATAACCACACTTATAGGCAGGGAACTGCTCAATAACTTGATGACTTTTCGCTTTGCGGCGGCACTTCTTATTACGCTACTGCTTGTCGTTGCCAATACGGTTGTGCTTATTCAACATTACGAGCAGCGATTGGAAAGCTACAACACCTCTGTCCAAACACATCACAAGGAAATACAAGAGAAGCAAACCTATTCAGCCGGAGAAGTAGAGGTCGATCGACCCCCGAATCCGTTGAGTATCTTCAATGTTGGCTTGGACAAACGGCTCGGAAATGAGATTTGGATTGCGCATAACAACGTACCGACTCTCTGGGAAGCCCGCATGAATGCCTCAGATAATCCGTATCTCAACATCCTATCCTCAATTGACATTATCTTTATTTTTGAGGTGGTTCTAAGTCTGATGGCATTGCTATTCGCATACGATGCCCTCGCGGGTGAACGCGAGCAAGGCACCTTACGCTTAGTGCTGACGCACCCGGTCCGTCGCGGACACATCTTACTCGCGAAATATATCAGCGCAATGCTCTGTCTGCTCGTGCCACTGTTGATGAGCCTGCTGCTCGCGATGCTTTTGTTGACGACAACCGTCTCAATTTCTCTAAGTGCCGATGATTTTGGACGTATCGGCGGAATTGTTTTAACGTCAATCGCCTATCTGTCGGTGTTTTACCTTATCGGGCTGCTCATCTCAGCGGTGACACAAAGAACGGGAACGGCGTTGATGCTCGCTATGTTCATCTGGGGTGCTTTGGTGTTGGTGTATCCAAATCTAATCCTTGCGGCTATTCGCTCATCAGACATCCCGCAAGCGAAAGCCGTTTCTGCGTTTAATCAGATAAAACAGGTTTGGGATGAATTCGATAGAGAACGGAAGCAATACCTTGCGACTGATGCTTTCCCTGGCGAGGATCCGACCTTTAACATCAACGGGATGGGATTTTTCTATGAACATTTTCCTGAAAATCGATTAACACTCCTCTATCTCTACAACAGTATGATGACTTTTGGAGAGCTCGATGAGAAATTTGAACGAGAAGTCCCGCACGCCCAAAATTATTTCCAATTTCTCATACCATCAACGATCAAAACGGCAGAGCGGGCATGGCTTATCCGAAAACAGGCGTTAGAGGACACGCTCGTTCGGAAAGCAAATACGAAGAGAACACTATTGAAATTTTCACCCGTCGGGATGTACGATGCAGCGACACAAGCGTGGGCAGGCACTGATTTAAAAGGGGTCCGAGATTTTTTCGACGCGGTTCGGCAATACCGACTAACAGTCATCGACTATTTTTATAGCAAAAACGCCTTTGCCTCCCGAAAATGGTTCGCTGCAGACGAGGGCACGGCGGATTGGAGCACACTCCCCGCGTTTTCCTTTAAAAGAAGTGGTGTCGAGATAAATGCGAAGCGAGCACTACCGGACCTACTCTTGCTACTAACAATGAACCTTTTTCTTTTTATGATAATATTTCTTGTTTTCATCAAGAGTGAGGTGTAAAGTAGTTAACAGTTTCCAGCTAATACGCCTCTTTTGACTGATTTCTGTTTGCTGGATTCATAGACACAATAGTTGAGGTGAGGAAGATACTAACCTCTTTACTGCAGAGGCTGAAAACTGTTAACTGGTTACTGGTTACTACTTATGTGGCATATTGCAAAGCGCGAACTTTATGACAATCTGAATAGCCTCCGGTTTGCTCTGGCAACCGTGCTGCTGCTGGCGTTAATGCTGACTAATGCAGCCGTCCATCTCCGAGAACACCCGGTGCGGATGCAGAAATATCGGGATGCTGCGACGCAATCCCTGGACACGTTAACATCTCGGACGGATTTGTATGACCTCGCGCAAAAGGGACCTGAGAAACTTTATAAAAAACCTTCACCGCTCCACTTCTGCGCCGATGGCGGCCATAGCCTGTTGCCTGCCTTAGCCGATGCAGCGAGTTACTTTTGGGGCGGCAGAAACTTAAAAGCTTTCTGGCGGATGACCTATCCATCTGCTACACCTAACTTGAAAAATATTGATCCAGATGCGACCAAGATAGATTGGGCATTTGTGATTGGTTACGTCTTGAGTTTGATCGCGTTGCTCTTTACGTTTGACGCTGTTTCCAGTGAACGTGAGCACGGCACCCTACGATTGATGTTGGCGAACCCGATTCCACGGCACACTGTACTCATTGGCAAGTTTTTAGGGGCGTTTATTAGCGTTAATATCCCATTTGTCATTGCAGTACTGATGAACTTATTGGTGATTTCTACCTCAAGTGCTGTCCATCTCGGTGCCGATGAATGGGGACGTTTGGGGATCATCATTGGTATCGCGATGCTCTATTTGTGCCTCTTTCTCGCATTAGGACTATTGGTTTCTGCCCGTGTGCGACAAAGTGCGGTGAGTCTGGTGATACTTCTGCTCATTTGGGTGAGTTTCGTGATTTTTATGCCGAATACACTCGCCTCAATTGCCAGTCGCTTCTCACCAGCGAAAAGTTATGATGCGTTTCAGGAAGATAGACGGCAAACGCGTCGGGCAATTTTGGAGGTATATCACACGCAGCGGGAAAAGACAGACGATCCATCGAAAAGAATGCTGATAGCGAGTGAATACGTCACCGAAGATGCGACGCAAGATGGACGCGTGCGCCAAGAATATTTAAGGGAACGAATTTCTCAGGTGAGTCAAGCGCGCGCAATAACCCGTATCTCACCTGTAGCCATCGCGCAACATCTCCTTGAGGTTTTTGCTGGAACCGGGTTGGAGCGGCACCTCCAATTTGTGGAGAACGTTCAACTTTATGCGCGTGAATATCATGAATTTATCGCCGACACTGAGCGATCAGACCCGGAAAGTCCGCATATTATCGGTGTCCGTGATGGGATGTCAAAGAAAAAAGTATCGCCGGAAGCAATTCCGATATTTGAAGATACGCTAAGTCTCAGTAAGGATTTCAATGCAGCGGCGATGGATCTGCTGCTGTTGATGTTCTTCGTTGTCGTTTTGTTGGCGGGTGCGTATCTCGCGTTTGTGCGCGTCGAGGTGTGATTGAAAATGCTTAAAACACTCATTCTCAGGGAACTACTTGACAATATAATGACATTCCGCTTCGCGGCGGTGCTGCTCATCACGCTGTTGCTCGTTGTTGTAAACACAGTCGTGCTTGTCCAAGATTACGAACAACGCTTGGAGAGTTATAATGATTCTGTCAAAAGGCATCATCAGGATTTACACAATTCTAAGACCTATTCTACTGCGTATTTGTTTATTGACCGGGCACCGAATCCGCTGAGCATCTTTAATGTCGGGTTAGATAAACGCTTGGGAAACTACACCGGTATCTATCACGGATTTATGCCGACACTCTGGGATGCCCGAATGCACGGTACTGATAATCCGTTTATAGCGTTCTTTTCTTCAATTGATATTGTCTTTGTCTTTGAAGTCATCCTCAGCTTGATGGGATTGATATTCGCTTACGATGCGATTGCAGGAGAACGCGAACGGGGCACGTTGCGTCTCGTTCTGGCACAGCCCATCGGACGCGGGCAAATTTTGCTTGCGAAATATATCAGTGCGATGGCGTGTCTGTTGGTTCCGTTGATATTGAGTCTGCTTTTCGCGCTCCTGTTATTAACGCGTTCGATCCCGCTGTCAACTGCTGATTTTCTCCGCATCGCCGGGATTGTGCTTACATCGTTCGCATATCTATCGCTGTTCTATCTGATTGGTTTACTGATTTCCGTAGCGACGCGTAGAACCGGCACGGCGTTAATGCTCGCCATGTTCGTTTGGGGGTTTCTGATACTTGTGTATCCGAATTTGATTCGAGCGACGGTTAACCCGGGCGGCGACATCCAAGCGCGTGTGAAAACTGCCCAGAACCAGATTCAACAGATTTTAGATGAATATGAAAGAGAACGTCAAAAGTTCCTTGAAAACGAGGGAATCGCCGGAGAAATGGCGGAATTCAGTAAAGCATTAGGGTTTCATCACCAAGCGGGTGTGGATCCAGTAACCCTAACATCTTATATTGAAAATATGAGTGTCATTTCAGAGATCCAGCCCGACTTTGAGAAGTACGTTCTCGTCGCCAAGCGGTATTACAATTTCGTTGAACCGTTGGTGACCCGAACAATAGAAAAAGCGTGGCGCGTCCGAAAGCAGGCACTTGATGAAATTTACGTTAAACAAGCCACAACAGATAGAATATTGTTAAAACTCTCACCCGTCGGCATCTATGATACTGCGACACAAGCGTGGGCGGGGACTGACCTATCTGGACTCAGAGATTTTTTCAATGCAGCCCAACGTTACCGAAAAGCCAAAATTGACTATCTCTATGCAAAAAACGCGTTCGCGTCACGAGAGTGGTTTGTCGCTGATAAAGGTGCCGTAGACTGGAGCACGCTCCCAACGTTTACTTTTCAGAGAAGTGATGTCGGAACAAATGCAAAGCGGGCATTACCGGATCTGTTTCTACTACTGATCTGTAACCTCGTCCTGTTCATGGTAATAGTTCTTATTTTCATCAAAAGCGAAGTGTAGGAGAGTCATCAGTTATCAGTACGGTTTTTCTAATGAAGTTTAATAAAATATTTGGGTAATTCTATATTCCCCAGGCCCGGTAGGTGCGGTTTCCTAACCGCACCGGGCATCGGTAAAAATTACCCGATTAAATTCTTAATCTTCATACGAAAAACCTTCAGTTTTCAGTACTTACTTTGGAACTATCAAAAACCTCTTGTAACTGATAACTGATAACTGATGACTATTAAAATGTGGCATATTGCAAAGCGTGAACTCTACGACAACCTGAATAGCCTTCGGTTCGCATTGGCAACAGTGCTGCTGTTGGCATTGATGCTGACCAACGCGATCCTGTATCTACGCGAACATCCAGCGCGAACACAGGCGTATCACAACGCCGCTGCGGGTGCTATAAAGACGTTAGAATCTCGCAGCACCAACTTATATAGCCTCGCGACAGGGGGACCTGGGGACCTTCACAAATTCCCCTCACCGCTCCGCTTCTGTGCAGAAGGCGATGAGGCGTTTCTACCGACGCGCGCCAGCGGTGCGAACTACGGTCGCCGCATCGCGAACATGACACTCGTCTGGCGGATGTTCTATCCACAAGAGACCCCAAATCTCCGCAATATCCGTCCCGATTTCACAACGCTGGATTGGGCGTTCATCGTTGGCTATGTGCTGAGTTTTGTCGCGATCCTGTTCACTTTCGATTCGATTTCCGGCGAACTGGAACGCGGGACACTACGATTGACATTGGCAAACGCCATCCCGCGGCACATCGTCTTGGCAGGGAAGTTTTTAGGCGCGTTCATCAGCATTAATATTCCGTTCGCGATTGCAGTGTTAATGAACCTAATCTTAATCTCTACCTCGGACGCGGTACAGCTCAATGCGGAGGTATGGGGCCGTTTAGGTATCTTGTACGGTATCGTTATCCTCTATACCTGTCTCTTTATCGCTTTGGGACTTCTCGTCTCAGCTGCAGTCCGAGAGAGTGGTGTGAGTCTGGTTGTGCTGTTGTTAATCTGGGTGAGTTTTGTGGTGTTTATGCCGAATACGTTGGCATCTATCGGCAGTCGAACGGCAGTCCCAATAGCTTATGAGGAGTTTTGGATCCAGCGCATGCGGCTTGCAGATGAGGCGCGTGAGGCATACCGAGATAAATATGGAGATTCACAGACTCCGCCATCAGTGCATGTACTCGGGGAGTATGTTACCTCAGAAGCAGAGGAATATGAACGCTTCAACGAGGCATACTTGAAACAACAACTTGCGCAAGGGAAACGGGCACGCGCGATAACCCGTATTTCACCGACAGCGATTACGCTACGCCTCTTTGTATCTTTTGCTGGGACGGTGTTTTAACGGCATCTGCAATTTATTGAGAATGTACAGCGTTACGCCCGTGAATACCGAGAATTTGTTATTGATACGGATAGGGCAGACCCGGAGAGTCTCCATGTTGTTGGAATTCAGGAGGGTATGTCCCAGAAACCCGTCAGCCCAGAGGCGATCCCCAAATTTAGAGACACGCTTGATCTCAACCGTGATTTCAACACAGCAGCGACGGATTTACTATTATTAGTCCTGTTTCTTGCGGTGCTTGTGTCAGGAGCGTATCTCGCCTTTATCCGCCTTGAGATTTAGAGGGTTACAATGATCAACCCACCACCTGCCAGATCGGTTCTGCACCTTCTACACCGACGAGTTTCTGATCTAACCCGCTATGGAAGTAAGTGAGACGATTCGGATCTATGCCGAGTTGATGGAGGACTGTCGCGTGTAGATGCCTGACATGAAATGGATCTGTGGCAGCCGCGCTACCGAGTTCATCGGTCTCCCCGACACTGATACCGCCTTTGATTCCACCACCCGCCATCCACATCGTGAAGCCGTACGAGTTGTGGTCGCGTCCTGTGCCTTTGGCGTACTCTGCTGTCGGTTGACGACCGAATTCACCACCCCAAACAACGAGCGTTTCGTCGAGTAGTCCGCGTTGTTTGAGGTCTTTCAGCAGTCCGGTAATCGGTTTATCAGTCGCCTTGGCGTGCTTGTTGTGGTTTTTCTCGATGTCGTTGTGTGCGTCCCAATTATTGTCACCATGTGAACCACCGGAGTAAAGCTGAATAAACCTAACACCCCGCTCAACCAACCGTCTCGCTAAAAGACATTTCGTGCCAAACTCTTCCGTCTCCTTTTCGTGGATCCCGTAAAGCACTTTGATGTGCTCTGGTTCGCTCCCCAAATCCACTGCTTCAGGTGCAGTCGCCTGCATCTTGTATGCCAGCTCATAACTCGAAATCCGAGCTGCGAGATCGGTATTGTCGGTGCGTTTGGAGAGATGCGTTGTATTAAATTGACGTAGATGATCAAGTAACCTACGCTGTTGGCTTTGGCTCATGTCATTCGTAGGCTCTAAATTGAGAATCGGCGGGCCCTCTGAACGAAAAACTGTGCCTTGATAAACGGCGGGCATATACCCGCTATTCCAGTTCTTCGCGCCGCTGATGGGACCGCCTGTCCGGTCGAGCATCACAACGTATCCGGGGAGGTTTTCGTTCTCACTACCAAGCCCATAATTCACCCAAGATCCAAGGGACGGATGACCGCTGAGCACGCGACCTGCGTTCATCATCAACATCGCTGAACCGTGCAGGGGTGAGTCTGCAGTCATCGACTTGATAAAAGCGATGTCGTCAACACAGGTTGATAGGTGTGGAAACAGTCCTGAGACCCATTGCCCCGATTCGCCGTACTGCTTGAAATCCCACTTCGGACCGACGATGCGTCCCTGCGATCTCTCGCCGCCACGTCCTTTTGTTTTCACTTCAACGGTTTTATCGTTGAGCTTGTACAGCATCGGCTTGTAGTCGAAAGTATCCACATGGCTCGGACCGCCATACATAAACAAGAAAATCACACGCTTTGCTTTCGGCGTGAAGTGCGTAGGTTTCGGCTCAAGCGGATTGAGATACGGTGTTATACCGTCTGCCGCGACGGCTTGTGAATCGAGAAAGCCGTCAGTGGAAAGAAGACCCGTTAACGCAAGTGACGCGAACCCCCCCGCGATGCTCCCGATAAATTCGCGACGGGTTTGACCACAGAAATCACCTGTCGATTTTACATCTCGCTTCGTCTTAGATTGACTGTTCATCGTGTCATCTCCAATGTTAGCAGCTCTGTGTTTTTAACCCCCTAAATCCCCCTTATCAGGAGGACTTTAAGAGTTTTATCAATCCAAAAAGATAAATTCGTTTAAATTTAACGTCAGTAACGCAAATCGGTCCAGCGCAACCTCTGAGCTCACACCCTCGTGCTGCTGAAGTTCCCGCATGAACGTCAACGCTTGTTGAATCTCGGTTGGCTCCGGTTCACGACACAGTACAAGCCGAAGTCCAAATCGCGCACGGTCTTTGACCGTCACGCCACCTTCCCAGCGCATCCTGTTGGCGAAAGCAAGGGCTTGGTCGTTGATAAACTTCCCATTGAGCATCGTCAAGGATTGGGTCGGTACCGTTGTCGAAAAACGGACAGGGCAGGTCGAATCGGTGTCCGCCTGATCGTATTGGTTCAAGATCGGGACAAGCAGCGAGCGTTTGACTTTCACATAGATACTGCGTCTGTTCGCTTCATCTGGTGGCGATTTTCCCCAAACATGTCCGGGTCTTGAGGCTGTCGCTAATACCTCTTTTGGAAGTTCAGGGAAAATACTGGGGCCGCCCATTTTGAAGTTTAGTTTCCCGGTAATCCAGAGTACTGTATCGCGAATCTCTTCCGCAGTCAAGCGGCGCATGTTAAATCGCCAGAAGAGGTCATTGTTTGCATCTTGCTTAATGAATTTCGGATTACTCTGTGCTGACATCCGATACGCGTTTGAGGTCATTATCAGCTTGTGCATCGTCTTTAATCGCCAACCGGACGCTATAAATTCAGAAGCGAGCCAGTCGAGGAGTTCAGGATGCGTCGATGGTGTCCCGAACTTCCCGAAATCGTTGGTTGACCGGACAATCCCACGTCCAAAGTGGTGTTGCCAGATACGGTTGACCATCACGCGTGCTGTCAGAGGGTTCTCAACACTTGCCACCCATTCCGCGAAGACCCGTCGTTTCCCAGACGATTTCGTGTCCTTTGGAACAGTCGGCATGTCCACAGCAGGCGGATTCAGCACTACAGGAAATGCGGGTTTAACCTCACGTCCTACAAGGTGTGGATTGCCGCGTCGAAGAATGTACGTTGGTGTCTGCTCACCCTCTGAAATTGCTAAAGCCTGATGGTCGTAATGTACACGTTGCCGCCGCCGTTCATCTCGCTGTTTTTTGACTTCCTTGTATTTATCCACTAACGCTTTCAACGGCGCGTTGGTTTCGATACGTTCTGCGTGTGTTTTTAGTAACTCGTCAAAATTGACTTTCGTGTTTGTCGAAAGGGGTTGTTTGTCAAAGTTTGGTCGAGACCACGAGACTTCCAGCTGGGGTTTATCTAAATCCTTGTTGAAATACTCAAGCCGAATCGGCACATCGCCAGCCGAGAGTGCTATTTCCACATCTCGCGCCCCGATCAAATCAGCGGCTTGATAACCGTTGAGGATTAATCGACACGCGCCACGCAAGTTGATATGAAACGTGTAAGTCGCATCCTCCGGCACCTGTAGTGTGCCGTCAAAAACCAAGCCGATGTTTTGCTTTCGACTCGCGGGCGCAAATGAAAAAAGGTTGTTAAACAGTCTGCCTTCGGAATCAGGTTCAAGGACATCAAAATCATTAGGGAACTGCTCAAAAGTGTTTCGGTAGGAACGATACGTCAATTCACGTATCGGAGATGCTGGAATGTTATCTGCGATTGGCTCCGTATGAGTTTTCGCGAGTTCTATTTTGATGGTCTCTTGTATCGGGTAGAGTTCATCCTGAAATTGTTCTTCGGCGAGCCGCTTTTCAGCGAGTTGTCTATCACGTTCTGATTGCTGTTCGGGTGTGCCAATGTCAGCGAGGGGACCGCGGTTGTGGGCTATGATGTCATGGAAAAACGCGAGGAGGCTATAGTAATCGCGTGTTGAAATTGGGTCAATTTTATGGTCGTGGCATCGGGCACAACCGATTGTCATACCGAGCATCACTTGTCCTGTCGTGGAAATAATGTCGTCAATATAGTCGTATCGCGCGAGTTTCCGATCGGCGGGTTCATCGTCCCAGACACCGAGTCGATGATAGCCGGTTGCGATGATCGTTTCTGCCGTTACGGTATCAAGTTCATCGCCTGCCAACTGTTCTTTGATGAATTGATCATACGGTTTGTCTTGGTTGAAGGCATCAATGACGTAATCCCGGTATCGCCACACGTACGGCTTGTCCCCATCGCGTTCATACCCATTTGTCTCAGCGTATCGGACAAGGTCGAGCCAGTGCCTGCCCCATTTCTCACCATAGCGTGGCGATTTCAGGAGTTTATCAATGAGTTTTTCGTAAGCGTCAGGTGCGGTGTTGTTCAAGAATGCTTCTACCGCCTCTGGCGAAGGCGGTAACCCTGTCAGGTCGTAGTATACACGGCGGATGAGAGTCAGTTTGCTGGCGGGTGCGGCGGGCGTTAAACTGTGTGCCTCTAATTTTGCGAGAATAAACGCGTCAATCGGGTTACGGATCCACTCGGATGCATTCACTGACGGCACCTGGGGTTGTTTCAGCGGACGATATGCCCAGTAATCGGGTTCGGCTTTCAATTCGGGGTGAACATCGGTATCTTGAACGGGATAGGGGAGTCCAATGTTGATCCATTTCGCCAGAATCTCAAGAGAGGCATCATCTAACCTGCCGTCTGGTGGCATCTGTGCCGTCTCTTGAGCATAACCGACCATCTCAAGCAGGAAACTGTCAGCAGGATTTTCCAGTGACACCACCGGTCCATAATTCCCGCCTTCGAGAATCTTTTCCCGACTTGTCAATTGGAGTCCGCCCTCCACTCCATCTCCGCCGCCGTGGCATTGGAAACAGTTTTGCTGGAGAATAGGCTTTACTTGAGAATTGAAAAATTCTACCTTCTCTGCGTCAGTCAGATCGTTTGCATAACAGAGATTGAGAGAAGTCAAGACACACAGGAAGACGGTTGCAAGAAAACAGGAGCGGCGAAGATGTCGCATAGTCTTCTCCATCCAAAGATGATACTTCGGGTCATTTTGAACGAGCAAAACCCCTCAAACTGTGATACATGGTAATCAACGCTAAAGAGACGATTACACATTTGACGTAAATTTGACTTAAGGGTTTAGTGAGATGTTGGGTTTCATTTGCATTCAATCCAACTTACGCCTCTGTTTCGTTATGACGATGCTTCTGCCTCCGTTGTTTCCGTAGGAACAACAGAAACGCGCACAAGAAACGCGTTGGTACTCCCCTTCTCGCAGAACCAATTCCCAGTTGCCCCTAACTTAAATCGCCGTCCACGTGTAAAGGGGTGACGGATTTGTCCTGTGTCGCCGGGTGGAATATCCCACTGCGAGGCGAGTGCTTCATCTGGAAACCCTTCAGTCGGCAGTTCAGCGTTACCCGCAAATAGGTCAAACGAACCCGTCGCTTCACCCTCACCTACTTGTATATCAATGATAAGCACGCCGCCCTGTTCAAACGGCGTAGCGTCAATTTCAACAGGCGTATAGTCCTGATAGCCGTCTCCGGGGCCACGGAAAACGTTCAAAACCTCTATCAACTTTTTACGTAGACTCAGGTCCAATTCTGGCATCGATTCTTCCGTTTCGCCGGAAAAATCTATAACCTCACCGTTAGCAGCAGCCGTTAACAGCATGAGATATCTTTGAACCCGATCATCACGCAATTTGCTGTCTGGCAATTTGTTGTCTGGTTGGTGTATAATCATCTCGGCTTCAGGACTCAGCACCTGGATATCCACTGGATAGGCGAAATGGTCTTTGAGTGTTTTGGCGAAGAGGCTGACGCGCGCCGCGTCTGAATTTACTAATTCCGACAGATCGCGGAGGAGCACCGAAGTATTTACAAAATTCTCGTTGAGTGTTTGTATAACTTCCGAATTCGAGAGCGGACCCGCTCTCAAGTTTTTACCGTTCGCTCAGCAGGATTCGTCAACTAAGGGTCCCCAAGTAAGGACTGCGTGTATCGGACGCTGCGTCGCTTCTGCTTTTTTAACTGCATCCTCAAGTGGTAACCAGTCGATTTCAGCGAACTTGTAGAACTTCAATTCTAATCTTCTGCGCGCTGCTTCGGGTGTAATCACATCTTTCCACTTGATGTCATCCGATGTCTGTGTTGGCGTGGCAAGGAGTTCCATGCGCGGCACGAAGACCATGTCAGCATATTCAAAGTCATTGATGTCTACATTGCTATTGCGGGGTGGGAGTGCGAGGGAAAAGTCACAAATAACACCTGTTTTCAGGTTGATTAGCAAGCGTCCGGCGTATTGCGATGGGATAAAGCGGGCTAAATCTACCTGCCTCCTCCTATCACTTCCAGGTTTCCAGTCTGGGTTGGGACGAGTCGCCAAAGTAAACTCCGCATGAATCCGGAACGTGATGTCGGCATAATCCGGCGAAAGTGCGCGTAAACACGCGAAAGCCCCTTTCTGTCCGTGGCGTAACTTCCCCGTAGCACCGAGGTGAAACTGCGAAAGAAATGGAATGACGCTATCCATATCCAGTTCCCAAACATCGCCTACCGCCACAGTTGACGCGGGGAGAAAGGCGTTAAAAGCATTCCCTTTATATTCTCTAACGGGTTCGTTTGGTGAAAGATCAAAGAGCACAATGTTTTCTGGTGAGTCTTTGTGTAGATTGTAAGTCGCATCGGCAATCGGGTCCCAATGTGCATGTACTTCTAAGGATGCTGAATTATTCAGATTTATCACTGGTTTTCCTCCGTTGTGTAATTCAATTATAAGCATTCTTGGATGCACTTTTTGCCGGTTTCAAACAACGGACGACTTTAAATTGCTAAACTGCACCTATGGCAGCGGTTCACCTTCGTTGGCAGTCCGTTCTGCATACAGTTCCTGTAACCGAGTCGTTACCGGACCGATACCTTCGTCTCCAATCTTTCTGCCGTCAACCTCTAAGACAGGACTCAACTCACCGACGGTCCCTGTCGTGAAGACTTCATCTGCGGTGTAGATTTCAACGAGCGAGACGTTCCGCTCTGTGAGTGGAATACCCGCCTCGCGCGCAATTTGGATGACCATACCGCGTGTAATTCCGGGGAGGCAGCTATCAGCATGCGGTGTCAGCACATGCCCGCGTTTGATAGCAAACATATTCGTTGCGTTTGTCTCCGAGACGTATCCGTGAATGTCGAGCATAATCGCATCGTCCACGCCAGCGACGTTTGCTTCAATTTTGGCGAGGATGTTGTTAATCAGGTTGTTGTGGTGGATCTTAGAGTCAACACACTGCGGCGGATTCCGGCGGATCGCTGATGTGATTAAACGGATGCCGCTTTTGGCGTAGATGGGCGGTTTCCACTCTGCAAGGACAATTAAGGTAGTCCCGTACTGATTGACGCGTGCGTCCATACTGGAGGTAACCTTTTTCCCGCGACTGAGTGTTAGACGGATATGGACACCGTCGCGCATGCCGTTGGCGGCAAGCGTCTCAAAGATTGCTTTTTTGACCTCGTCGCGCGTCGGAATGTTTGCGAATGCCATAGCGTGTGCAGAATCTATGAGTCGGTCAAGGTGTGCATCTAATGCAAAAATCTTTCCGTTATAGACGCGCAAACCTTCCCATACACCGTCGCCACCTTGAACGAGGCTGTCAAATACAGAGATTTTCGCATTTTCGCGGAGTAAGAGTTCACCGTTGACGTGGATTAAAATGTTTTCGTTTCTTGAATCAGGTAATTGTGGTTTCATATTTTCTCCTTAATAGTTATCAGTTTGCTTCGCAGTGAGAATTCGCTTCGCTTTCAGTTATCAGTTATAGTAAAACCTGTAATTAATTGGGCACTCTCAAACAGTCTGAATACCTATAACAGGCATTCAGACTGGCA
>VYCT01000086.1:0-309 GCA_009843785.1 Candidatus Poribacteria bacterium
ACCTAAAGGAGATCAAACAAGCTCCCCTGGTTTTCTTCAGTTCTATTCGGCTCGTGGCATTTTATGTATTGTTCCAAAAATTCAAATTTTGTTAGCCAATATACACCGCCATTTGCACAAGAATTTCCGTTCCAATCAACTGCTTTGATTCTGGCTATTAAGTCTTCTACTGGAATTTTGGATTTAAGGAAGTATCCTCGATTGTTTGGTGTCGGCGTTTTTGTAATTCTTCTTGGGGAAGCACCAAATACAAATATGTCAAAGTCATCTTTATTGGAGAATATAAAATCATTCGTTTCTGTGTAGGCA
>VYCT01000086.1:328-17103 GCA_009843785.1 Candidatus Poribacteria bacterium
GTGATACGCCGTCCCTTCCAGTGTAAAACAGTCCCTTCCTAATTCAGTGATAGAGACGATTCTCCAGTTATATGGCAATATTTTTTGCCGTGTGTGTTTTCGATAAACATCCGGTAAAATAAAAGCGATTGTTTGGACATTAGGAAACGAGAGGGCGTGCGATATAAATTTTGCAGATAGTTTCTGATATTGGCCAAACGGCGGATTCCCTATAACCAATACGTGCTTGTACACTTCACTAATATTGTAATTGAACCAGTCCGCTTTGATAATCTCATCGTGTTGCGGATCGATATCAATCCCGATTTTGGTGTCATGTTCGATGTTTTTATAGAAGGCACCATCCCCTGCAGACGGTTCTATCACGCAATCGTATGTGTAAGGTAATTTATTTACTTCCTCTAAACACCTTTTGACGACTGCCTGTTTCGTGTAGAATTTATCTAGGATTCTACTGCGGTCTTTATGTTCTTTTCTCCAAATGTGAGCCATTCTTGTGTCTCCTTATTTTCTACTGGCAAGATCCACAGATGGATGTGCCTTGCTACTCTTCTGGTATTTCAAACACGATCCCATCGCTCTTTTTTTCGTAAAAGATTATCTTTACCTCTATTGATTCTGCTAAGGTCGGCATCGCATCATAGGTACTGGGCTTGATAGAATATGCTTCCTCACCGACAAAACCATCTATGCCTTGGGATTCTTCATGGGGTTCTGCTAAACGATAGTCACAGCCTTTTATTTTTGCCAACTTTTTTAAGATTGCCTCTTGAAATTTGAGTCCCGCGAAGGTCTTGACGAGAACAAGGTCTTCTACCCATGATTTAACCATAGTTCGATCAATTTTTTCGACAGCCTCGTTAAAGTTTTCTATCATCGAGATTATTCTATCTGTCGCCTCATCAATCGCATCGGGATATTGTTCTTGATACCACATAACCCATTCTTCAAAAGTTTGTCCCGGAAATTTCTGAATCAGTTCGCTTAATTGTCCAACGTGTCTCGGTCGCGTCGCTTGAGAATTCTGATTTGCGATATTCATTAATTGGGTTGTATACTTCGGAAATTCGGAAGCAGGAGCACTTACATATTCCTGAATTTCAGCGTTTTTGAGTTTGATTTTCATAGATATCCATTTGGCGATGTGAAGTTATTGGGCATCCAACATACTGAGTTGAGCAAGTTTTGTGTGAGGTTTCATTTTATTACTGTCTACTGCCTCTGAAGGTTGATCGAAATTCCAAGTTTGGGGTTTCATTGAATACAGGACTTCAAAAATATCATCTCCGCGTGTGTGAACCTCTTTTAATCCGTTCAAGAGAATAAACTGCTCTTGGCTCGTCACCACCGGACAGCTATAATGTTTGTTTATATATTTCAAAGGCTTTGAGTCTTGAATACGGTTTTCGACAAACACATAGTGTCTTAGCAACCTATCGCGCAAATAATGGTTTGAAAAATCGACGATATGGTGCACAATCGGACAAATAACTTCTTGAAAACTCCTATCAATTTCAACACCAATACTATTACGTCCCGATGTCATCGCAGCCGCAGTCGTGGTACCTGTCCCCAGAAACGGATCGAGGATCATATCACCTTTTACAGAATACATATTGATGAGTCGATACGCCAAATCGAATGGAAATGCTGCACTTCTCAAGCGCGACATCGCCTTCGGAAGTTTCTGACCTGTTCCCTTAATGTCCGTCCAAATATCCGAATACCAGACATTCCGCTCTTCCCAGAACAGTCCACTTTCACGTCTATTTTCTTTTTCGTCCTCCGTCTTAAATTCTCTTTTAGAGCCTTTTCTTAGTATCAAGATATACTCATGTTCCAGTGTCACATAAGCACCCGCAGGCAGCATGCCGGATCCCATAAATTTATTGGGGGTGTTTGCCTGTTTTCGCCAAAGGATATCAGGTAGTGCCGAGAACCCGATATTTAAAAGATGAGTCAAGATTCTCGCGTGATTCGGGTACAAACAAAAATTACCTTTTACCGTCCTTGTCGCATCGCCTATATTGATGCACGCAAACCTGCCCTTCTTTAAAACCCTGAATACTTCATCCCATACAGCATCAAGAATCTGGTGCATCAACGCATATGCTTGCATCCCATCGCCGCATGCTAACGCATCCTGAATGTTTGGATTCTGATGGCTGAACATCTCATCCCACATCTCAATCATAGGATACGGCGGCGAGGTAACGACAAGGTCAACGCTTTCTGATGGAATTTCTTTCAAATCCCGTGAATCTTGAAAAAGAATATTATGGGTCGTTTTCATATTGATTATTAAACGGAAAAATTCTGATGGTATCTCCACCTATCAGAGGATTTTTGTCATCCATTCCCCATCGTGTGCCGGATTATGAATCAATCCCTTTCTCATATCAACACAGAGATCAAGGGCTTCTAAGATCATATGTCCAACGAGGACAGGCGCATCCTCTGGGAGATCTGTCACTTGGATGGAGTGGCTTCGTTCCAGTACAGTATATTTCACTTCTGAATAAACGGTACGCTCTATAGTGCCGTTTGCTGTTTGTGCTTGGATCTTTCGGAGCGGGGCGAGTCCGAGTTGCTCAATAAATGATTTGGGTAAACAGAGTCCAGTTGCGCCAGTATCAACGAGCGCGTCTTCAATGATAAGTCGACGCACGTCTTTAGGTTTGATAACATCTGCTTCTGCCAAAAACAGATCCTTTAGATTTTCGAGTTCAATCCGTGTTGTATGTTCCATTTTTTTTCACTCCTTCGTTTTTGATAGCGTCATTCCGAATTTTAGCATAAATCCGGGCTGAATGTCAAGTGGTTTACATCAGTGCCACACAATATAAGTCGGCATCTGCAGCACCAATCCGATGAGACTCCAAACGCAGCCGAGCGTATAATCCCCCAAGATCAATCCCAGAAAGAATGGCACCGCTTGCCGATAGAGTTTCACACCGCCAATCTTCAGCACAACCGCTTTCGCCAACCAACTCAAAAATATCGGAAACCACAAGCCACCCATCCCTGTTCCGCTCACGAGTACATAGCCACCCGGATGCAGGGGCCACCACAGAAACCGGATCTTCATAATCATCAGGAATATCGTGAAGAGGAAACTGCTACCGATAACGCCGAGTTCCGGTCCGCTGGTTTCCCGCGGACTGACGAGCCACGTTTGCAGTCGGTTAAACGTCTCCCACCCCATATACACAATCCAGCCGCGTGCTTTGCTCCCCGCGCCCATGTCGTAGAGCACGTGTAGATACGCCCAAAATGTTATCAGGATACCGAACACAATCGCCAAAATCATACCGATAAGGAGTTGTCGATACCCGATGCGACTCCGTTCCGCCAAACGAAATGCCTCTAATTCACTCGGTGTCGGATGTGCGCGGAAACAGCGGACAAACGGATAGAGGAACGTTAACCCCGTGAGGTTACCAGCACCGAGTCGGCGTGTTCCGAGTGCAAGCACCATCGTCCGTCCCGGGTCAACGAAGATGAGTTGATGCAGTGGCGGTCCAATCTCAGCACGGATGCGCGTGATCCCGATAACCAACGGAAAATAGAAGACAAAAAAGAGGCCGATTGCCCAGAACGTCATCCCCATCTGATAACAGAAAAAGAACAGAAACAGCATCCCGACAGTAAACAACCCCGCTGCAGTCCGGTAGCGCATCGGTTCACGGGAATCGTCAGGCGCGGCTTCACCACGGCGTTGTGCGATGCCGAAAACCTTCCGAATGATACGTCCGTAGTGTTTCCGTCCCATCCATAACGGAATACACCCGAACGCGATCCATGCCCCCGTCTGCTGTTCGAGATGATAGATATTCCGCGCCCCGAACGCATCTGTTACAATCAGTTGGAGGCGACTGAGAAGCCAGAAGAACCAACACGAAAACGAGAGGTCCAGCGGTGTAAAGAACATCAACCCGATACTGAATGGATAGAAAGAGATGTGGATCGGTCCCATCGCACTCCACGGTCTTGAGCTGAATTGCCCGATAGTTTTGCCTTTAATCGGTAGCGCAGGTATATCGGGGAACAGATAGTTCAAGCCGTTCAGTAATTCCGCGCTCCCCGCAAGTGCGAATCCGAGCCACATCCAAGGTGAAGTAAAGAAACGTTTCGGGTTGCTCGTCAATGCCAACGGGAGTTGGACGATCGGATAGTTCAGTCGCTCATTTTCCGTCCACTGTTTTCGGAGAAAAACCGTTACCGCCAATAACGTTAGCCAGAGCGCGATTACAAAACTCGACCAAGATAGCACCGGCGGTATCCATGCGTTTAAAGTGGCAGAGGTGTAGAGTGTAGAATCTCCGTTGTAGAATCCGTCCAAGATGCGCGGGCTTTTGACGGCAATCCACGTCGGGATATGGTGTCCGAAAAGTGGGATCCATTCGTTTTCTGGCGATGCGAATTGGAAGGTGTGCGCGAGGACGGGGATAAGATACCCCATCATCGTGTGCCCACTGATCGTCGTTAGCATGACGACCATGACATAGATGGTTTGCAAATCGGCTTGCGACATCGCCAGCCGCGGCAGGAATCGTTGTAGCAATAGGTTGGCAAGTACGAAGACAAGGAGTGTGAAAACCGCATTGAAGAACAGCGAGGCGATCGTCAACTGCGTGGAGTGCCACACCTCTGTCCCCATCAGGCACCAGTAGCTATTAAAAGCGACAAGTGCCAACCCAATCAGCAGAATGTGCGGTTTGACGAGATTGATTTTACTGTTTCCGTTAGTTTCCATTCCCGCTCCTGCTGATGTGCTGTAACGCTTTCTGT
The DNA here is from genome assembly GCA_009843785.1 of Candidatus Poribacteria bacterium. Lineage (GTDB taxonomy): Bacteria > Poribacteria > WGA-4E > WGA-4E > WGA-3G > WGA-3G. Next base: position 5,120 of record VYCT01000086.1, read on the forward strand.
AAAACCGCTGCGTTGCTGTATCTTTTCAGAATGTCTTGTGCTGTAGCATCACTTGACAATTCCCGAATCTTTTCGCATAACAGTGGCAATGCTCGGACGACATTGTCCACGATCGTGATGCTCGCCTGCTTCGCGGTGCGCGACATCGGGTTCAGGTCGACGGTCACGACCTCCTTACCCATCTTTAGGAGTGCCTCACATCGGTCACCGTCCTCCAGCGGCACAAAGACGACATCCGCTTTAAAGATTCCCTCTGGATGCACGAACTTTCGGTTGGAGTCGATATAGGAGAGTTGCGCCTCGGTTGTTGGCATCAGTACATCTGGCGCGCCGTGCTTTAGGAGATGCTTTTGAATTTTCTGTTCCCGTCCCGTTTCCGTGTGAAAGATGTTCACCTCTAACGGTGCGTTCAGGACCTGCCCCAGTTGAATAAGTGCTTCGGGTGCCAACGCTGCCACATTCCCATTGACGGAGATGATAGGGTGTTCTGCCGATAGAAGCATAACCGCAGCAGCGTGGATCGCCTCAATCGCGAAGGGTTGTGTCTCTTCCCCAATAAGGTAATCAAAAGCCTCGCCGCGTCCATGCGCGATGAGTCCGTGGATAGAGGTAATCCCTTGTTCTACGCCTGCAACGATGGTATCTCTGAGTGTGAGTGAAAGGTATCGGGGATGTGTTTTCGGAACGTCGCTCACTAAAATAGCACCTCAGCCCAAATTTGCGTCTATTATACAGTGTTTTGGATAAGTTTTCAAGGAGTGATGTGTATTACACCAGGGTCATTCAGTTTTCCCAACCGAGGTTTCTACTCCGTAGAAACGCGCCTTCGGCTGCCTTAACAAAATACGCTTTGCTGACCACTGATGGCTGACTGCTTCAATGCCAGACAATGTACGTCGGTATCTGCAGCACCAGTCCGATGAGGCTCCAGAGACATCCGAGCGTGTAATCGCCTAAGATTAGCCCCAAAAAGAACGGGATGGCTTGTCGATAGAGTTTCACGCCGCCAATCTTTAACACGATCGCTTTCGCCAACCAACCGAGGAAGATTGTAAACCACAATCTTCCCATTCCCGTGCCGCTGACTAACACGTAACCGGCGGGATGCAGGGGCCACCATAGGAACCGGATCTTCATAATCATCAGGAATATCGTGAAGAGGAAACTACTGCCGATAACGCCGAGTTCCGGCCCACTGGTTTCTCGTGGACTCACAAGCCATGTTTGGAGTCGGTTGAACGTCTCCCACCCCATATAAACAATCCAGCCGCGTGCTTTGCTGCCCGCGCCCATATCGTAGAGGACGTGTAGATATGCCCAAAACGTTATCAGGATACCGAACACAATCGCCAAGATCATCCCGATCAGCAGCTGCCGATACCCGATGCGACTCTGTTCCGCCAGACGGAACGCCTCCAGTTCACTCGGTGTCGGATGCGCGCGGAAACAGCGGACAAACGGATAGAGGAACGTCAGTCCCATCAAATTGCCTGTGCCGAGTCGGCGTGTTCCGAGTGCAAGCACCATCGTCCGCCCCGGGTCGACAAGGACGAGTTGATGCAATGGCGGCCCAATTTCGGCGCGGATACGCGTGATACCGAGAATCATCGGAAAGTAGAAAAGAAAAAAGAGTCCAATCGCCCAGAACGTCATCCCCATCTGATAACAGAAGAAGAATAGAAACAGCATTCCGACAGTAAACAACCCCGCTGCAGTCCGGTAGCGCATCGGTTCACCGGAATCGTCAGGCGGTGGTTCGCCACGGCGTTGTGCAATCCCAAAAACTTTACGGATAATACGTCCATAGTACCGTCGTCCCATCCACAACGGGATGCATCCGAACGCTATCCACGCACCCGTCTGCTGTTCGAGGTTATAGATATTGCGTGCGCCGAACATATCTGTCACGACCATCTGAAGGCGGGTCAGGAGCCAGAAGAACCAGCACGAAAACGAGAGATCCAGCGGCGTGAAGAACATCAACCCGATGCTGAACGGATAGAAGGAGATGCGAATCGGTCCCATCGCACTCCACGGTTTTGAACTGAATTGTCCAAGCGATTTGTTTCTAATCGGTAAGGAAGGGATCTCTGGAAACAGGAAACTCAGTCCGTTTAGCAGTTCCGCACTCCCCGCGAGCGCGAATCCGAGCCACATCCACGGTGAAGTAAAAAACCGTTTCGGATTGCTCGTCAACGCTAACGGGAGTTGGACGATCGGATAGTTCAGCCGTTCATTTTCCGTCCACTGCTTACGGAGGAAGATCGTTACGGCTAATAACGTCAACCAGAGCGCAATCACAAAACTCGACCAAGATAGCACCGGTGGTATCCATGCGTTTAAAGTAGCAGAATTATAAAGCGTGGAATCTCCGTTGTAGAACCCGTCTACGATACGCGGGCTTTTGACGGCGATCCAACTCGGGATACTGTTCCCAAAGAGCGATAACCACTCATTTTCGGGGGTTGCGAACTGAAATGTATGCGCGAGGACGGGGATGAGGTACCCCATCATCGTATGTCCACTGATGGTTGTTACCATCACCACCATGACATAGATGGTTTGCAGGTCGGCTTGCGACATCGCCAACCGCGGCAGGAATCGCTGCAACAACAGATTGGCAAGTACAAAGATAAGCAGCGTGAAAACCGCATTAAAGAACAGCGAGGCGATCGTCAGCTGCGTAGAGTGCCACACCTCCGTCCCCATCAGGCACCAGTAGCTATTAAAAGCAACGAGCACCAACCCAATCAGTAGAATATGCGGTTTGACGAGGTTCCGATTCCGGTTTCCGTTGGTTTCCATTCCCATTCCTGCTGAAGCCCAATTTTGCGTCTATTATACAGTGTTTCAAATAAGTTAGCAAGCGGAGATGTGTTGAAAGTCACGGATATAGTTCCATTCCCCAGTTCCGTAGGAACGGCATGTTTATAGAAACATGCTTCTGCTATCCGCTTTAGCCCTGTAAGGGCGGCATGTGTATAGCGTCTGATGACCCAGTAGATTGAATTATTGAAATCTCTTGTCCCTGAAATTTTTTGTAAATTGATGTATAATTTGCATGACACTTAACAGGATAGAGGGTAGAGATTTAGCGTTATCGGCAAGAGTACTTCTATCAAAATATTCAATATTCACCTTTTTTGAACAAGGCATCTTAAACACACAGAACTTACAAAAGCAGGTGTCACTTATATCGACGACAAGGAGGCATCATGAAAAACGTTGAACTTAAACAACAAGCGATTGCTTATATTGAGCAACTTTCGACTGCAAAACTTGAGACCGCCCTTAACTACCTCGCTGCTCTTCGGAATTCTGATCTTTGGACAGCCGCAGCGGAGTCGGAAAAACGAAAAAGTTCGGATAAGACGGTGCCACTCCTTTCATTGGCAGGGACGTTGGAATGTGACGTGGAGAACATCAGTGATCGCCACAGGGTTTTGAAGTCTTCAAGGTTTCCGCGTCGTATCCGGTTCGGTTGGGAAACCGAACCTACCGGCCTGGGGGTCGCGCCGGTTATTTTTTCTAAAATTGACCCCTATGCTGAGACTTAGGTTTGCGCCCGTCTATTTCTTTATGGTACAATACCTTTAAAAACAACTACACACAACGAGATGCTCCCATGTTTAAAAGACCCCCAACCATCGGCGAATAGCTGCTCAGAAAATTAGAGAACTACGACATTGGACATGACTCGAATCGGCATGTCGTTTGAATTTCATGAAAAGGAGTCCAAAATGGCTCAAGTTGTTCCCTTACGATACGACACTGCTTTTAAAAAAGCGTTCAGCCAACCGGAGATCTTCTGTCAATTTGCCGAAGATGTCTTAGGTATCAAATTCCATACCGATGAGGTACATCGCGGCTACAAATTCCTTGAACCCATTGGACAGGTTGATATCGAATACGACTTGTTTGCTGAGGATCCGGAATCTCGTATTGTGGTTGAGATACAACACGTCAAAGAGCGACACTTCTACAATCGCTTCCTATATTATCATCTTATCAACCTCGTCGAACAGGTGAAAAACAGCAAGGAATATCAATTTGACCGGGCGGTTTACACGATTGTTGTCCTAACAAGTCCTTATAGCGAGAACGAAATGGACTTTAGTGTTGCTATCACGGATTTTAACCCTGTCAATGAATTCAGCCGTAAAGTCGATGTCTATCCGCACCAACTTGTGTTTGTGGTCCCGCGTAAGGTCAACGATAAGACCCCGTCTGGCATTAAAGCATGGTTGGAACTCGTGTTGGATTCCCTGGATGGAGAGATAGACGAGAGCCACTACAACTCCCCAATTTTCGAGAGGGTGATTGATGCGGTTAAACTTGATAACATCTCGCCTGCGGAACGTCGGGTACTTAAGGATGAAGAGGCTTGGGAAGACACGCTAATAGATGAACATAATCGAGGAAGGCAGGAAGAAAAGATGGTCATTGCGCGTTCACTGATTCGCGAAGGCATAAGCACCGAAGTTATTACACGAACAACGGGTCTCACAGCAGCAGAAATCGAAAAACTGAGGCACTCATAAACGCCGAGGCGTGTTATAGTAAAATCCGAAAATAAGTTTACACTTTTCGCTCGTAGGAATTGGGTAACCCAACCCCTACGGTTCCCCCATGTGTGTAAATAATTACGGGCTCTACTATAATAACGGTGCAATACCATAAAGTGATAAAAAACAGATACACACAACGAGGTGACCTCATGTTTAACAGACCCCCAACCATCGGCGAATACTTAATCAGAAAACTGGAAAGTTACAATATTGAACACATTTTTGGTATCCCCGGCGACTATGTGCTGCGGTTCTATGACCTCATAGAGAAAAGTTCAATTCGGCATATCGGTATGACCCGTGAGGACGCAGCCGGATACGCCGCCGATGCCTACGCACGCACAAAAGGCATGGGCGCGGTCTGTGTTACCTATTGTGTCGGTGGGTTATCAACGGTGAATGCTGTCGCGGGTGCTTACGCTGAAAAGTCTCCTGTCGTCGTCATTAGCGGTGCACCGGGAATCCGAGAACGCGGGAAAGATGCGCTCCTACACCATAAAGTTAGGGATTTCCATACGCAACAACATATCTATGACGAGATTACCGTCGCGACTGCACTGCTGGATGAACCCTTTACGGCTTTCAACGAAATTGATCGGGTGCTTGATGCGGTGTATCGCTATAAACGCCCTGGCTACTTGGAACTCCCGCGCGATATGGTGGATCTCCGCGGTACGCTCTACCAACGTCCCTCAACGGGTGGACATCTCAGCGACCCGGATACATTAGATGCCGCTGTTGAGGAGGCTATTGATTTCATTAATCAGAGTAAAAAACCGGTGATTCTCGCGGGCGTAGAGGTACACAGATTTGGCTATCAAAACAAATTGATCCGCTTTGTAGAAGAGAAACGTATTCCTGTGGTAGCAACGCTCCTCGGAAAATCGGTGATGCCGGAATCACATCCGCTTTACTTGGGTATCTATGAAGGTGCGATGGGGCGGGAAGAAGTTAGACAATTTGTTGAAGATTCGGATTGTGTTATCATTCTCGGTGCTTTCATGACAGACGTGAATCTTGGGATTTACACTGCAAACCTGGACCGGGCACGCTCGATTTATGCGACGTCGGAAAAAATCACAGTTCGCTATCATTCTTATGAAGAGGTGATGTTTGATGATTTTATTGACGGCATCCATTCGCCGAAACTCCGAAAGCGGCGGAAACCGAATTTGGAATGGGCACACCGAGATTCAAAGCCGTTCGTTGTCGAGCCTGACGCACGTCTAACAGTTCGCCGTTTGTTTCGACACCTCAACGAATTTCTTAGCGATGGGTTGGTCGTTATTGCGGATGTTGGCGATAGCCTCTTCGGTGCTGTGGAGTTGCGAATGTCTCAAAACACGGATTTTATCAGTCCTGCCTACTATACCTCAATGGGATTTGCGGTACCGGCATCGATTGGCGCGCAACTCAGTATGCCGAACACGCGTCCGCTTGTTATCGTCGGCGATGGTGCTTTCCAGATGACTGGTACCGAACTCTCAACAACCCTGCGTTATGGGCTTAATCCGATTATTCTGCTTCTGAACAACCACGGATATGGCACGGAACGGCATCTTCTTGAAGGTCCGTTTAACGATATCGGGTGTTGGAACTATAGCAGCATCCCCGCACTTTTTAGTGCAGGGCGCGGCATTCATGTCCGAACGGAAGGTGAGTTTGAAGCTGCCATCAAAACAGCACTCGCTGAGACGCAACATTTCACACTGATTGAGGCAGAACTCGAAAAGTTGGATACGTCGCCTGCACTTGCTCGGTTAGCAGAACGGATGTCTGGAACAGTCTAAATTATTGGCTTACAAACCTATCCGGATAACCCCCTAACCCCCCTTATCAGGGAGGCATAAGATCGAAATCGCTTTGATTTGATGTGTTTCAATAACTGAAAACTGACTGCTGATAACTATTACAGCGCAGCGATTTTCTCACGCAGGAAGTTCGTACAAAAAGGCACTTGCGCTTCCGACAGTCCGTGCAGCACGACTGCACCATCATAGCCGTTCTCCTTTAGCAAACCGAGATATTGATCATAGTCGAGCAACCCTGTCCCCGCGGCGAGGTGTCCCGCCTGACCATCCGTGTCCAAATCTTTGGCGTGTGCAAGTGCAATGTCGCCGCCGAGGAGTGCGAACGCTTCATCAAGGATTTCACGCATCTTTGGCAGCTCACCTTTGTGGAAGATATTCGCGCCGTCTATACATACCTTCAAGTAAGGGGATTGCATCTCGTCAAGCAGACGACGTGCTTTCTGTGCAGAGTCAATCACGTTTGCCACTTCAGGTTCAAGCGCAAGCACTACGTCGTATTCCTCCGCTACTGCTAACGCCTGTTTCATGGATTCAACGAGATCTCGCCATGCTGCTGGTGTCCCGTTATCAGGATGCGCGCGCCACATGCTCTGCGGGTCACGAGAACCGGTGCAGAGTGTAATGACCGATGTCCGCATCGGTGCGCATTTCTCCGCGACAGAACGCAACATCCGCAACCCGGCGTGGCGTTTCTCAACATCTGGATCAATCATGTTATAAGTGCCTGAAAGTGCGGAAATTGTAATCTGTCGAGTGTCCATCTCTTCGCGGATCTCGGCGACCGACGGTCCCGATGCTGGCACATGATACTGTAGATGATGGACACCGTGTTCCACAACGGCATCAAGATTCTCGATGAGTGTTTCTCGGCGAATCGTTCCTTCCATGAGTCCAACGTGCATAAATCTCTCCTAATGCGCAAAAATTGTCTAAATCTCGGATTTTCGTAGATAATGGTGGCTGTACAAGTCCTTATGAGAAAAAAACTGCTTTTTCTATGGAGCCTTCTCCTTTTTCAGTTCACCCCAGGTCGTCGATAGCAGGTGCGGCTGCGGTGAGACCGGCAACGCATACGCCGGATCAAACCAATCGCCCTGAAAATTCGCTTGATGAAAAAGAGCTCCAATATGCGTCAACTGCGTCCGAACCCCGCTGTTTATATCCAACTTGAAGAGTTGCTCATTTCCGTTAATCTCCTGGACATAAAGCACTTCCGAACCGTCCGGCGATAACTCAGCAACACTTATATCGTGACCGGCCTCCTCAACAAGTTGACGCAGCCCCGTGCCATCGCGATTGACAATATAGGCTGTTGTTTTGTCCCGCCATGCCTCGTGCAGATCCCTATCTAAGATGGCAGGGATCGGATGTTTGTTCCCAGAAATCGCAAGTCTATCGCCTGCAGCAGACCAAGACGGAAGGCGTTGCCATGGTAGTACTTTATCGGGGAGCGGTTGTTCTCGGTCTCGTGTGCGGACGTTGATAAAGGTCAGTCGAGCTCCCAGCGCGTGAGAGACAGAGCAGGCAATCTCTGAACCATCTGGAGACCACGCAGGCGAATTCCCATACGGCAAGGGTTCAACATCCTCTTCACCAAACGTCCCAAGATAGAGACCGGACTTTCGACGGTCCCAGTCCAGGTAATTGTAAGCAAACTGTTTACCATCAGGCGACCACGTCGCATGTTGTCTCCGCGCCTTTATTTTTTTCTTAAAGACGCGTCGGACATTTGTGCCATCCGGATCCATCAAATACAGGTCCTGCACACTGCTACGATTGGAGGTGAACAGAATCTGCTCACCCGTCGGAGACCATACGGCACTATAATCAGTAGCGGGATGCTGTGTTAAGTTCACCTGTTCGGAGCCATCGGGATTCATCATGTACACCTCGTGATTGCCATCCCGTGTGGACGTAAACAGGATTTTCGGCGTTGTCGGGGCTTTCGCAAAAACCTGACACACGCCCACACACATCAACATCAAGAGGATTAGAGAAAAAACCGACAAAAATCTCATATCTGTTTCCCCTACGGTCAATTTTTAGACACTACTGCCAAGGTCGCGTAAGTCCTGAACTATATCGCGATTATACAACAGAAAAGATGAGGTGGCAAGCAAATTGCTCAAAAACATGTTTTGTAGTAGTAGAAGACACATCTTTAATCCTGAAATCCCGTGAACCCTGATCCTGACAACTCTCACTGCAAGGCAACCTGAAAACGACTTCATCACACTTGACCTTTTAATTTGTTTATGATAGGATATTTTTATTCAGCAGGCGCGGAGGTGCGATTCGTGGTAAACGCGGCATTGATTATCACTAAAATATGCAATGCTATTGATCTGATGATCGAAAGCAGTAAGCCATACAAAGGGCTGTTCCCATCTATTCTACATCCGAAAACGGGTGAGATGCTAACAGAGAAACCGCCTAAGATTCCGGGGCAAAGGGATGGTGATCGCGCACATCTCGGCACGAACTTGATTCACGATGAGCCGTTGCTCGCCACGATGAACGTGCTTGCTGAAACCGAATCGAAACCGGAATACGCCGAAGCAGTGGATCGCTACTTGGCGCACTTTGCCCAGCATTGCACGCGGACGGCGACGGGTCTGTTCCCTTGGGGCGAGCATTCGTTTTGGCAGCTGATTGAAGAACGGGTCGGATGTTCGCGGAATCCAGCGGGGGGTGCTGCCATTCACGATCACCTGCGTCAGGTTCCGCTGTGGCTCTGGCAAAAACTGAGGACGTTTAATCCGGCATGTGTGCAGAGTTTCGCTGATGGCTTGGATTATCACTGGACAGAGGGCGACGGACTTGAATACATCCGTCATGCGAATATCGACACAAAAGCACACCTCGTTCGCGGTGGTCGTGCGTGCGATTTTCCACGGCATTCAGGCTTTTACATCCTTGATTTGGCGTTCGCGTATGTGCAGGACCAACGTCCTGAAACCCATCAACAGATTCAGAATTATACCGATTACTGGTGGGAAAAACGGGATGACCGTGGACTTTTGCGTATCGAAAGTCGTTCACCCAAAGAGGCAGAACGGTTTTTTGAGATGAACGCCCCGACGCAAACGTTTTCATTGGGGATCAGTCTGCTTGAATCTGCAACGTTGATAGAACCGCTTCTCCCCGAATTAGCAGACCGGATGCGGCAATACGGCTCTGTTTACATTGACGGATTTCTCGCCGCACCGCATAACCTCGAAACGCGTGAATTTATCAGTTTATGCGAGTGTGAGACGGATCGGATTGTTGAACGTATGTCCGCATGGGGCAGTGTCTACGGTGCCGGGACTTCGTGTGGTACTGGGGTGCTATGCCTCGGTGGATGGCGGTTAACGCAGAATGAGCGGTTGATGGACTACGCACGCGCGGTTGGTAACACCTATCTCGATGAGAAATTTCCAGTGGATCGCGTTCAGACGGAAGCGTTCAAGATTCCAGCATCGGATGCGGGTCTTACGCTTGAACTGTTTGCGGATCTCTACGACATCACCGGTGAATCGGTATGGTTGGAAGGCGGCATTGAACTTGCGGAGACAGTGTTGGAAGTCTATTTCCCGGAAACACTCCCGTACGGTGCATCGGGGATAGATTGGTATGAATCACAGATGGGCGCAGCGTTCCTACTTCACGGTTTAGCGCGAGTAGCGTTATTGGCACTTCACCGAACCTGTCCCCTCGCGCCCAATTACACCGCACGATAGGCTTACTGAAGACGAAAAATACAAACAGAATATTTACGCATCCCTATTAGGAAATTTGACAAACGCACCATAAGTGTCAATTTTAGGAAAACAACCATCTCGGCACTTAAAAACGGTAGGTGCTGTTTGAAACTCCGACAGATTTTAGCCACAAATCTTGGATACTTCAATGCTCTCTTTAGTCGCGTAGGGATGGCATTTGTGTAGAATGCTTAGCCCCGTAGGGGCGGTATCTGTGTAGAAAAACATTATCTTCCATCATCAAGCCCCGTAGGGGCGGCATTTGGAGAGAGACCCTATAAAACGCTGCGAAAATCCCTAAATTGACACCTATGGGAAATTTGACAAACGCACCAATAATGCCATAAAATTATCAACATCATTGATTCGCGTCAACAGATTTGGAAGTTATCAAAATTGTCTCGGCACGGGTAAGTTAGCATCAAACGAGGGTTATCATGCAAGATATCCGCAAATCCCCAGAATATCAGCGATGGCGGAGAGAAGTTAAACATCGTGATGAAAATACATGTCGTATATGTGCCGTGCAGCGAAACCTCCACGTACACCACATAAAACCTCTGGAGAAGTACATTGAATTCGCTATTGACCTTGACAATGGCATAACGCTGTGTGGAAACTGCCACGCTTTTTTGAGTGGGAAAGAAGAAAATACCAACCTCCAGACAGTTACTGAAGCGTTTACAGGCCAACAGGATGTGCAAATTGCTGAACAGTTAAAGCGGCTTAACGGTAAGTTTTCTGCCTATTTGGAGGATCTTTTAAAATCAGAGGATCAGGACACTGTCAGCGATGCTGTTCACAAAATGTTTGTCCATCTCCAAATCTATCCAGATTCACTTGACCAATTTCTACATCTTATTGAATATATCTTGAGTAGTGAGAAAGGATTTGAGAATCAGTTTGCCAGACAGATAGCGATTGAAACTCTTAAAAATCACTGAAATAAGAATAAGACAGCATCGGAGATGCTTAGCAAATATGAAACTTCGTGGAATTATCAAGATGGGAAAAGGGCATATTCGCAAGGTGACTATGCCACAGCATTGAAAAAATTTGAGCCACTCGCCGAAAGCGGACATGCTGAATCCCAACATTACTTAGGTGTGATTTACGAGAAGGGCAGAGGCGTTGCCAAAGACGATACGGCAGCTATCAAATGGTATTTAAAAGCCGCGCAACAAGGAAATATGAATGCACATACTCGGCTTGAGCGGATTTATGCGAAGCGTAGAGACACTCCGCAAAAAGATGAAGAGGCTTTACAAGAAACATCCTTAACGCGTCAAAGTTTTTTTCAAAACCTCTCTTCAAGAGGCATAGAGTTATGCTTATCCACACTTGAAACTTACGATGTGAGGATTGAAATTAAGGACAGTAGATTTACCTTGTTAGATATAGAAAGGTCATCCGGGGTGCCTGTGTCAGGATCTTTAGGTCTGTCAGCACCTTTAAATACGATCTTTGATGAAAAATTGGAAACGGAATTGGATCTATCGGAAGTATATAGCCAGTTGAACGGCGAGGTTTTCTTAACCCAAGCAGATATTCCCACGCTCAGGGCGTTTCTAGCTGGTATTAAAGCGGATGTCTTCGTGAACGCTCCTACAGTTTTTGCCTGCGTCAAAGAGAAACTTGACATGGCAGAGAAAATATATTATGAAGCTCGTAATGAACTTACCGAGTTTCACGCACAAGCTGCTGGACTTTGGAATAAGGAGATAGAACTGTGGCGCGATGAAATTGAACTTGAAGATGATAAGTGGGATAGAAAAGTATTGAATAGAAAAACATCAGACACCGAAATAATTGACTATTTGAGACGTAAACTTTCCTTTGAGGCTCACCCAGAAGATATAATA
>VYCT01000014.1 GCA_009843785.1 Candidatus Poribacteria bacterium
GACCCACACACCGAGACCTACACCGATAAGAACGCCGACACCGATGAGATGTCCGCCCACAATCTCCGCACCGCCAACCGATAGACCACCGTCACCGTCTCCGCGCCGTCTGCTGTCCGACTGGGAGACCCGCGAAGGTGAGCGCATCCGTCTGGGTGATGCGCGCTTGAAGAATCCTCAGAAGTGGGGCTTGCGCCGCAGATAAAGGCTGAAACGCGCTCTCAACCGCGGACGCTACACCTACCCAAAGGGATGTCTATCTCATGGATGCCGATGGCAGCAACCCACACGCCCTGATAGAAAGCCAAGACTATGTCGATTACTCCGATTTTCCCCGAAGGATAATAAAAACGTCACTTTCAATTGAGGCTCATGTGCTTGCGGAAATTAACAGCTGTTTCGCGTAGGCATCGCGAGCACAACGCGTCCTACAGCGAAGATTGCTTGGGCAGAAGATCAAAATTATTAGAGACTTGAATGCCTCTGCTTGATATCCAGGAAGATTCAGTTTTCGATTTTGATTTCGATTTTCATTTACCTAAGTTAACGTTTTTTCCGTAAGATCGCGAGCACAGCTCGCTCCTACAGAAGAAAGTATATCCATATATGGAGTAAATTTTTAAAACTGAATCGCTCTGCTTGATATCCCTTTTCGTTTGAAAAATTTTGAACAGGTCGGCGATCTGCTTGCCCAGTATACAGATGAGGTTGGCCAAGCCTTCGCCCCTGAAGTTATTGAGAACATTCATAGACAGACTGCCGGACAGCCGTTCCTCGCCAACCGATTCGCACAGATTCTGACCGAGGAGATGGACATCCCGAAAAATGAAACGATCCAAATGGCGCACTTTGCAGCGGTGCATACGCAACTCCTTGGAGAAACAAACGCGAATATCAGTCACTTGCTAACCAATATCCGTAGAAATCCGCGTTTTGAAAGTACCCTGATGCGAATTGCCTCCTACGAGAACGGTATCCGCTTTAATCCAGACGATGAAATCATTAAGGAACTCACCACTTACGGAGTTATCGCGAAAGGGGTTGACGGGATGTGTGAGATCCTCAACCCCATATATCAGCAGCGCATTATGCAGGCGTTCAAGCCGCTTGTAAATGGGTTGGAGCAGGAATATTTTCCCGAGGACACTCAGCAGAACTTGATTGATTACCTAACCTCCGCGGGGCAGATTAAGATGGATTTGCTCCTCGACAACTTTCGGGATTTTATCGCGCGGGCAGGCTTTCGGATTTTATTAGTGCCGGATACGCCAAAAGAGTTCGTCGGCCAGCATCTCCTTTATGCCTATTTGGATCAATTCGTCCAATTGGTAGACGGGCATATTTACCTTGAAGGGCAAACTGGACGCGGCAAAATCGATCTCGCGATTTTCCACAACGCTCGGAAATACATCGTTGAGACCAAGATATGGGAGGGGCCCCGGTCCTATCAGGCAGGTAAAAAACAACTTGCGGCGTATCTCCAATTGGAAGGTACCAGCGAGGGATACTATGTCGTGTTTGATCATCGTGAGCACCCAGAACCGCGGGCAGAAACAGAGACGGTAGATGGGATGAAGATTCGGAGTTACGTCATTCCTGTGATGCAAAACGTCCCTCACAAATCTTAGGTTTGTAGTAAGGCGATTCATCACCTATCATAAAGCGTAATGAATTAATTGCACGACTACAAACAGACCTCCACGTCGCATTAGGTCCCTTCTCCTGCCTTCAACAATTCTGCTAACCGGTCAGCGAAACGGAGCTGACTGTCGTCCTCTGGTTCATAACCGATTACCTTCCGAGCGTTGGTAATGCTCCAAAACTTATGCGTATTATCGCTGATGCCGTAAAAAATCTGGAACGGGATGCCGTTCTCGTCCTCTATATTCTCTGTCTCAATGCTCTTAACGAAGAGTTGCACCTGATCGCGGACACTCAAATACGCGCCGAGTCCACGGTGCATCGCCTTCAAATCGTCTGCTGACGAATTCGCCATATCTGTCTCACGCGGACCACCGATACGCAATTGGACGTTCTGAAGTTTCTTACCGTCAACATGTCCCGTAGCAAAAACAAAACCGAGATGTTCATACGCCTCTTTTGCCCACCCGTAGAAGTTATCTGACAACGGACGCATCTCTGGCGTTACCACATCCCACTTATCTGTCCAGATAAGCCGTTCATAATAATCGGCGGCGTGGTTAGAACTACAGACAACGACGCGTCGGACATCGGTTTCAACACAGGTCTGATAGAGATTGTATGCCATCTGAACGTTAGCGAGTTCATTCTCAAAACTACCACCCTTAAAGGCGCAGTGAACGACAGCATCAATATCCTCGAAAAAGTGTCGATATGCGTCTCGGTCAGGATTAGTAAGTTCAGCAATCTGAATTTCTTCGACCTCTTCTCCTTGCCGATTCGTGGTTCTCACGTCTAACAGTACAAGTTCATAGCGTTCACGAAATTCTGAGAGCATCCGGCCAGCAATATAACCGGATGCACCGGTGATAAGGACTTTTCTGCGGTTTGGCATTGTTTTGGATTCTCCTTCTGTAGTTGTTTTGAAGGCTATCAGGAAGCTGATGTTTGTAATACTATCTTTTTTGTTTATCCAGTTTTTCTTGTACTTCCTTTTCCAGACGAGAAAATAATTGATTTGACTCAGGGACCGTAATTGCATCATTGTACAAGCCATGATAACTAACAGTAGCATCGGTAAACCCCTGCTTAGGTTTATTTAAAAAGCGGACGAGTAACTGAAAAAGAAGTTTTCCGCGGAGTTGAAGATGATACGCGCTCCTGACCTCCCTAACCCTTTCATGGTCTGAAGAAAGAAATTCCAAATCAGGCGACAGAGTAGTCTTTTCAGGTGGAACAACTTGATTTAAATGATATGCCACATCCACATGTTCCTCATCTCGGATAGATTCAAAAATTTTTTCTGGTGGATTCTTCTCTAAATATTCTTCCACTTTATAGGCAAACCACATGCTAATTGCGTCTAAGATTTGATCGTATTCTGCCTCATTTCCTATTCGATCCCTTAACTTGGCGTATGAATACAAATCGTTCTCAATGCTGTAACCTTCTGTCCAAATAATGTCGTCATATTGATCTGGAATCCGTCTGAATAACCACATATCTCGGTCAGCTATGAAGGCAACAGGGGCATGCCTGAAGTCACCTGCGTTTTCATATTCAGAAAGTTCCTCATAAAGTTGAAGTAGAGTCTCTTTGGAACCTGCACTGAAAAAACCTACATCAAATCTTCCTAAACGTTCCACTAATGTTCCATAGATGATTTCATCATCTTGACCTTCAACAATAATATTTGGCTTGTTAGAGAAACGCAGAGCATCAACTAAATTCTCCAAAGTAGAATCGGGCAATGACATTCAGCTATCTTCTCCTTTATCCGCTCAATCACTTTTCAGTGGAATCTCTTTGTGCTGATATCCAGAAAAGATGAAAGGTGAATGCGTTGCAATGAAAAACTGGTTCCCAGTGCTTTGATCAAGGAGAGTTGGTAGAAGGAACCTTTGCCAATCAATGTGCAGGCTTAACTCCGGTTCATCAATAAAAATAGGTGTATTATTATAAAAAGCGTTGTAGCACAAAAAACTGAGTATCTGCTTTTCACCAGAGGAGAGTTTATCAGAGGAGATAGCATCTTTTGCTTCGCCAACTGTAATTCCATCTTTTCCTTTTCCCAAAGTAATCCCGTCGGTAGTTTCCCCACGAACAACCCGTCCAGTAACATGTATCGCGTCATATCGTAGAATCTTCCGAGATAACTTAGACAACACAGAAAATGGCTTACTCAACTGTTCCCGTTCCTCATTAACTTTCTGAATAGCATTCAAAACAGCCAAAGGCTCTTGAGTAATCTCAGAAAGTTTGTTCTTATCTGGATTGTTTTGCATCTCGCTTGAAATCTCGTCCAATACCTGCGACTGGCGTGTGCTGATTTCTTCATAAATATCAGCGTATTTCTGCGTGAGTAGTTCACGGAGATCCTCTGTTGAGATCGAAGCAATGAACTTATGTTCGTTGATTGACACCTCATTAGAAAATTCCGATATTGAGGCTTGAAGCATTTCTGGCGTGGAAGCGAGAAACCTTATCGCTGAATTGTCGGTGTCCGTCGTAACTCTCGAAAAACCCCCCTCAATTCTCCTAAAGGTTGGGAAGAATAGACTTTGCTTGGTCGCTCGCGCGATCCGCTTTTCAAGGGCATTTACCCAATCCACATCCTTCTTGGCGATCCTTCCGGTCTCCGCATCAATGACAATAAATTCGTACACGCCTTCCTTTTTACCAAAGCTGGAATCAAGTGTAATTTGGTTGGATTTAGCTCGGACCATGCTCAAAGCGAACAGATCTGTTTGAATTGCAATGGAACGAAACGGAATTTCAACAAGGATTTGCTCAAGGTGTCCACTGATGAGATACCACAGCAGCTTAAGGAGCGTCGTCTTGCCTGAGCCGTTTGCTCCAGTAAAAATGTTTAAGTCTTCATTGAACTCAAATTCACCATCAAGTCGCTTATTGAGCCCCTTAACTTCAAGACTTTGTATCATCTGTTTTACCTCACAAAGATCGTTTCTAATGCAAAATCTGAACGCTTATGGAATCTCCAATTTTTCTTTACAATGCTGCGCAAGGATTTTCATTTCCGATATAACTTGTGCCTCAGTTTTAATCAGATGATTAAAGAGAGATGGCACAGGCTGCCTGTTAAAAAGTCTGTCGAAGAAACTTCGCTGCGCATCTGCTGGTATTCCAGAATGCGAAACGCTGGCACGCGACGGCTCTATCCCCAAGTATTCAATTGAGAGATAGTGCGCGACCTCTGCTTCTGTAAGGTCACCTTCATGAATGCTGCCCCTATTCCTACGTCCGTAACTCACGTTATAGACTCTACCGCTTGTATGACTGAGCACAGTGTAGCCACCCGCGTCTATGGATTCGTTCCAACACTTTTCAAATCCGTTTTTCGGCAAACGTTCACGGAGTTCTTCGGCAGAACGCACCACAAATCTGTTCCGATGCGGCGTTTTGATAAGAAGGAAGCCTTCATCTTGCTCCACTAATTCTGGTTGCCCTGTGAGCAGATCAACAGAATCCAAGGTCCAGACAACACCGTTTCGGATGCCCTTTGCCATGTTATGATGTCTCTCAACAAATTCGCCATTCAGTGGATGCAAGCGATAACCACCGGTCCTGTTAAAGGTCTCCCGCAATTTTCGACGGTGTTCTATCACAGGGAATCGCTTGTTAGGTACTGGTATCTCTAACCGAAGCGTATACCCGGTCTGTAAATCGGTTGTCAGGTTGAGTTGTGATTGGCGCAGTTCGGCTAAGCGGGTCAGTGCTGTCTGGCTTTTCGACAAAACCCGCCCAATCAGATACTCGCGGCGGAGTCCCGGAATTTCTGTGGCAAGCCGATCAAGCGTTGGCGTGTCTAATTCCTCCAACATAATCTTGTGTTCCCATCGGGTGCCGCGTTCGTGTGCAAGGATTTGGAACTGCTGCATATCGCCAGCGGTTCGGATATAACCGAGGGCCGTCCAGGGGTCAAAGGTCGCGCGATAGTTACCGCTGCTTTCCGCATCTCCATTCGCCAAGACGCAATCTCGCCGTTCATATCGAGAATAGAGCCCGAATTGAAATTCAAAATCTTCGTAGGGGGATAACGCCTCTCGCAAATCGCGTGCGAACTCGCTGCCGCGTGCAAACCGTTTGAAAATTTGTTCGGTCTGTTTCGGCTGATTCAAGGCATCAAGGAACGTTCCGATACGGATGCCCCCCTCTTCTACACCTTCGTCTTCACTTTTTCCAAAGACCTTGGTTTTGGTTTTGAAAGGTGGATTCCGGAGAGAGACATCGCGTTGTGAGACCAGTTGCAACGCCGCATCATCTGCTATATCCTTGAGCGCGGGCGCGTCACCGAGGATTTCCGCGAGTTTCGCATCGTCAATCTTTTCCGTTAAATCAACACCGCGTTTCAGTTCAGCGAAATGGATAATATCGTCGAGATTGTACTGGAGCGGTGCACTTGAAGAGAGATTATCGTAGTTGGAGCGATGGAATCGGATGCGCGGCTTGATGCGAAAGACCGGCGTGAGGCCATAATCTTTCAGCAACACATACAACGTGACGGTATAGGAATCCTCGTGCACCTTCTGTGCCAGGATGCCGTCGCGCTTTGCGTCATTTTCCACGATTAACCGCTCTTGGACGAGACGGCTATCGTTGCCGAAAATCATCATCCGATGTTCTTCTCTGTTATCATCAACTAACATGGATGCTCCCTCCTTGTTCGACTCGGTTCCACGAGGGTTCCTGATGCGTCTCCACGGTGACGACGCTCTCAAACGTCCTCAGGACTCACTGCCGTTGAACAGCGTCGGAATTTGCCGAAAACCCGTATGAAACGAAGTGGAACACGGCACAGGTTTTAATGGTTAAAGAAACGTTGTCGTGCCAGTGCTGCTGCGCCAAGAATACCGGAATTGTCGCCGAGTTCCGCTCGCACAATCTGGACCCCATCTAATGTATTTGGGAGCGCATATTTTTCTGCCGCTGCACGGATATTATCTAAAAACGTATCGTCAAGTGCTTCAACGACACCGCCACCTAATATAATCATCTCAGGATTTAAGAAATTCACGATAGAGCCAATGCCGATGCCGAGATATTTTGTCGCTTTTTTGAAAACTTTCAAGGTGAGTTTATCCTTTGCGCGAATCGCCTTCGCCAAGACACCACTCCGAATAGCACTCAGATCGCCGTCGGTAAGTTTGGAGATCACACTCTTTTTCCCTTTTTTCTCAATAGCTTTCTGGAACTGCTTTGTCATCGCGGTTCGGCTTGCGAGTGCCTCCAAACAGCCACGTCTACCGCATCCGCATCTCGGTCCATCGGCTTTGACGATGATATGCCCGATTTCACCAGCCGTCTTACTTGCACCGTGGAACAACTCACCGTGAAGGATAATACCGCCACCGATGCCAGTGCCTACGAAAATCCCGACGATGTTCTGGACCCCTTTTCCCGCGCCGAACGCATGCTCGCCGAGCGTTCCAACGTTCACATCGTTGTCAACGAAAGTCGGAATGCCGACACGTGCTTCAAGTTCAGCCTTCAAGGGGACATCCCGCCAACCGAGGTTCGGCGCAAAAATAACAACGCCTGTCTCTGGGTCCAGCGGTCCCGGCGCGCCGATCCCGACGGCTTCAATTGAGGCTCTATTAACGCCGGATTTGCCAATCGCCTTTTGAATAGCGTCAGCGATCCGATCAATGACAACAGCCGTGCCTTCGTCTGCCTTCGTTGGAACTTTGGCTGTACCCAAAATATTGCCTTCCGCGTCTATGACAGCGGACAGTATCTTAGTGCCACCCATATCTACGCCGACAACGTTGGTGCTCATTTCAAATAGTCTCCCGTATACACGTTTTCCACGTGTCCTTTTACGATTGAATGGGTTCTGCTAACAAAAATGATAGCAGTTTCCGTTTAAAATCTGCAGCGGATAGTTGTTCCCACGTTTCCAGAAATTTTTCATAATCTCCGTCTCGAGCTTCTTTCATCTGAGCAATGAGCGGAGCGATACCCGGTGCCGCCGTGCCCCGCTCTGATTGGCGCATATAATCGGTTAAAACTTCTAAGACGACATCAGCGTCGTGGATGTCGCCGAGGATCTCTTGCAAATCGACAATTACGCCGAGAAATTCAACAAAACGTTTGTCGTCCCCCACAGTAACTTCTCTGGAATCCCTTTTTGGAGACCCGTAAGCGACACGAAAAAGTTCCATCGTGTACCGAAGACGTTTAATCGAGATTCGCATATTATGAAGTTCTTCGCGCCGCGCTGCGTCCCGAATGAACGGCTCCCACGTGTAAACCTCTTCAACCTTCTGTGGAAGAATGATACGAGCATTTTCGCGATAACTACAGAGCGGCTTCACACCGCTGATTTTATGCGCTTTCGCCATTTTTTAACCATTCGCCATTGATTTGATCAAAGTGCCTGAAAGAATGTCAAAAACTTTCTCTCAAAACCGGTCTCTTCAAGTTTCGCGAAAAGCCTTAGCATCGGTTTTCGTGCTTCTTCGCGTTCTTGCTGTAAATGTTCTATTAACCCACGGATATCTGCTTGTTCGGATTCAGGTAAGGTGGCTAATTCTTTTTCAAATCGAGTAATCAGGACATCCAAATCACGG
This sequence comes from Candidatus Poribacteria bacterium, assembly GCA_009843785.1. Classification (GTDB taxonomy): domain Bacteria; phylum Poribacteria; class WGA-4E; order WGA-4E; family WGA-3G; genus WGA-3G. Next base: position 8,232 of record VYCT01000014.1, read on the forward strand.
ACGGCTCCCAATGTTCGGGTTATCGATTTTACTGTTTTGTAGTGTTTATTAAACGCCTTCTCAGGAAAACAGTCAACAAAATTGTCCATTGCGGCACGCAAGCGACGCGAGGTGACGCGCATCTGATGGACGAATTCAATATCGCTACCCACCTTAGCACCTTCTTTATAAGACATCATTTGATGAAAATAGTTAACAATGATCTGCCGCGCGCAAACTTCCAGCGTTTCATCGGGTGAGATATGCTCGGTTTTCAGTGCTGTGGTTTCCATTGTCCTATGCTTCCGCTGATTCGCTAAAAAAGGAAAATCTTTGCCAATAAAAAGTAAGTGAAAATACCGGCAACATCAATCGCAGTCGTAACGAACGGGCCCGTGGCAACTGCCGGATCGATATCGATCCGCCTGAAGATCATTGGGATCAGTGTACCCACGGTTGCCGCAATGATCATATTCACAAAAATAGCAAGTGCAACGACAAGCGGTAGTTTCCACGCATGTTCTCGGAAGTGCGGGACAAGGCTTGCAAAACCGCCAAGCAGGAGTCCGTAAGCCGTTCCAAGTAAAGCACCTGTGCTAAATTCACGCCACAACACCTGCCATGTGTCCTTAATGCTAACTTCTCCGATAGCAATGCTGCGGACGATGATTGTAGAAGATTGCGTGCCAATATTACCCCCCATCCCCATGATAATCGGAATAAACGCAGCTAAAGCAGCGATCTCTTTCAATTGTGATTCAAAAATACCGATAACATAGACAGCGATCAGTCCACCCGCAAAACTCGCTAACAGCCACGGCAACCGCGCTCGCGTGTTTCGAAAGATCGAACGCGAGGTAATATCCACTGCACCAGTGCCTGCCATCTTCAGCATATCTTCCGTATTCTCTTCTCGAATGACATCGACAACGTCATCAATCGTAACAATGCCGACCAGTTGCCCGATACTGTTGATGACCGGGATAGCGAGCAAATTGTAGCGTGCCACCGCACGGGCTACCGACTCTTGTGGCATATCCGTATGAACAGTATAGAGATGCGAAGTCATCAAATCTTTGAGCGGTGTATCCGGTTTTGTCGCCACCAACTGGCGCAACGATAGCACACCCTTCAGTTTGTTTTCGGCATCGACGACATAGACATAAAAAACCATCTCAACGTCGGCGAGTTCACGAATCCGTTCCGTGGCTTCTGTCGCTGTTGTCTCTTCGGACAGTGCGAAGAAGTTCGGAGTCATGATGGACCCCGCAGTTTTCTCCTCATATTCAAGCAGACGTTCAACATCGGCAGAAGTCGCGCCCTCAATGAGATTCAGCAGTTCCTCCTTGCTCTCTTCAGGTAGGTCAGAGAGAATCCGCGTCACGTCATCAGCAGGCATTGTGTGCAAAATGTCTGCGACAATAGACAACTCTGTTTCTTCAACGAATTCGCTGATATCCGCACTATTCAGGTCCCGCAGCACTTCGCCCATCCGTTTCTCTTCAACCAGAATCTTGAAAAGGCTACTTTTCGCTTCCGCACGGAGCCGAGGGAACCAGCGCGCGATGTCGGCTGAATGTGTTTTGGCGATGATATTTCGGAGGTTCGGGAAAGCGCGCCGTTGAATCAACCGAACAATCGTGGAAATAAACAGTTCATCGACATCGTGTGTGGTTATAATTGTTTGCCCCTGCATTAAGATTTCGCACGGTGGCGGAGCAGATGATCTGTGAGGACAAGTGCCGCCATCGCCTCCACAATCGCAGGCGCACGCACTAACACACACGGATCGTGTCGTCCGCTTGCCTCTAACGTCACCTCGTTCCCGTCTATATCAACCGTCTGTTGCGGCTTCCCAATCGTTGCTGTCGGTTTGAAGGCGACTTGGAATACAATATCTTCGCCGTTTGAGATACCGCCTTGTGTGCCGCCGGAATTGTTCGTGCGGGTCCGAATGCGTCCCGCGGCATCGCTTTTTTCTACATAAAAGGCATCGTTGTGTTCGGAACCCGTCATCGTAATGCCATCAAACCCCGATCCGATTTGGAAACCCATTGTCGCGGGCAGGGACATCATCGCTTTTGCCAAATCCGCTTTGAGTTTATCAAACACTGGCTCGCCGAGTCCAACGGGGACGTTACGCACAACAGATTCGATGATACCACCCAGAGAATCTCGGTCCCGCCGCGCCTGATCAATGCGTTCCGCCATTTTGGGACTCACAATCGGGTCAGGACACCGCACAGGACTCTCTTCTATCTCTTCGAGCATCACTGTGTCTGTATCCACTTCCGCTGATAGGGTATGAATCTGTTTGACATAAGCGAGAGTCTCAGTTCCAGCGTTCTCGCGCAAGATTTGCTTCGCAATCGCCCCCGCAGCGACGCGACCGATGGTCTCCCGCGCACTCGCCCTACCACCACCCTGCCAGTTTCGGATACCGTACTTCTGTTGATACGTGAAATCGGCATGTGACGGACGATAAAGGTCTTTCAGATGGTCGTAGGCTGAAGGACGGGCATCCTTATTCCATACCAACATGGAGATAGGTGTTCCGAGCGTCTTGCCTTCAAAGACCCCAGAAAGTATTTCGACTTCATCACCTTCTTGACGCTGGGTCGTGAGACGGCTTTGCCCCGGCTTCCGCCGGTCAAGTTCAAATTGTATTGCGGATATATCTACGTCGATTTGGGGTGGACAGCCATCAACAACAACGCCGACAGCACCGCCGTGTGACTCACCCCAAGTCGTAATCCGAAAAAGATGACCGAATGTATTCATTTTTAATTACATAGGCACTTTGGAAGCGCGACCTTTACTTTTAGTATTGTATATTTTAGACCTATTGTGATATACTATAGCAGATGCTGCCCTAAAATGCAAGGAATTTAAGAGTCTTATGGTATCACTTTTTAAACGCTATATTGCCCTGATTCTGATTTTTATAGGGATTGTGTTCTTGTGGGATACATTGTTTGTGTATCCGCTCAAAATCTTCGTGGTGTTCATGCATGAGGTGAGCCACGGGCTTGCTGCAATTGTGACCGGCGGTAGGATCGTCGAAATTCAGGTTAACCCACAGCAGGGTGGGCATGCGCTGACACAAGGCGGTTCTCGGTTTTGGACATTAACTGCAGGCTATCTCGGCAGCCTACTGTGGGGCGGGCTTATCCTGCTTCTGGCAGCGAGGACGCACCTTGATAAGGCGATTAGCGTTCTTATCGGTTTGGGTATGGTGGCGATCTCTATTGGGTTTGGTGAAAGCACATTTACCTACCTATTCGGCATAGGCTTCGGGGTTGTATTGCTCGCTGTTGGGTTTTTTCTGCCAGAGGGGGTCAATGATTGGATCCTACGCGTCATCGGCGTAACAAGTTGCCTCTACGCGATTCTCGACATCAAGAGCGATATCCTTGACAGATCCCATCTGCGTTCAGATGCACGGATGCTCTCAGAAGTGACAGGCTTTCCAACGGAGTTCTGGGGCATACTCTGGATTCTCATCGCAATCGGTCTCACGTTATGGTTCCTCTACCTCGCAGGCAAACCCATCACAATCGCTGAACCAACCGCTACCGAAGAAGATCTATAACCCTGACGGTTGAACCCTCACGTCTACTCAGGAATTCCGTATCAACCAAATGGACTAAAGTTTGCCGACGATATCCCACTAAAGTGGAGAAACCACACACCAAGACCTATCAGAAAAAGTGGAACACAGATAAGTACAATGAGGATAAGAAATCCCCATATCCACGAACCTTTGGATTTAGCAATCGTTGCCAGACGGGCAAGTAACATGCCGCCACATATCATAATTATAACGACGAGACCGAATACCGCCATTGTCAGCATTTTTGTTATCTCCTCCCAAGCGTGTAACTCGCAATCCTCGCTAATATGAGACACCCTTCAAAAAGTCCCATCACCCTACGCGCAACGCTGATCGGCATCATCCTCATACCCTTTAATAGTTACTGGGTGCTACATCTCAGTTATATCTGGGATTCCAACCGTCCCACGAGTTTGGCGTTGCTGTTCAATGTGTTGTTTACGTTGCTTGTGCTTATCGGTGTCGGTGCGATACTCAGGCGTTTGCGTCCCGCATTGGCGTTCACGCAGAGCGAATTGCTAACGATCTATGCGATGCTGTGCCAAGCCTCCGTTTTCGCTGGACGCGATATGTTACAAGTCTTAGTGCCATTAATGGGCAACGGCTTTTGGTACGCGACGACCGAAAACGAGTGGGCACAACTCTTTCATCAGCATCTCCCGGAATGGCTTGTCGTCGGAAAGCAAGAGGTGTTACGCGGTTTCTATGAAGGTGAATCTACATTCTATCTTCAGACACACCTCCAAGCATGGCTGCTGCCGACGCTGATCTGGGTCGGTTTCTGCCTCGTCATCGGTGTAACAATGCTCTGCCTCAATGTGCTTTTACGCAAACAGTGGCAGGAGCACGAGCGGCTTACCTACCCAATTGCGCAACTCCCTTATGAAATTACACGCGCAGCAGGGAATGCCGGCAATCTCCGAACCACGCCGCATCTGTTTTTTAATCGCCGGATGATGGTTGTCGGTCTAAGCATCGCTGCTATCCTAAACCTGCTCTATAGTTTACACCAGATTGACCCTGTTTTTCCAACAATTCCGCTCTATCGCGGGTTTCGACTTCCCGACAAACCGTGGAGCGCGATGAATAACCCCGGCTTCCGTATCAGTTTCTTCCCGTTTGCTATTGGCATCGGTTTCCTAATACCGCTCGATTTGGGGTTCTCTTGCTGGTTTTTTCATCTGTTTTGGCATTTTCAGAGGATCATTGGCGAGAGTTTCGGGTGGCGAGGCGCTATCGGATTTCCGAAAGAGATGGCACAAATTCGGGGTGTGTGGATGGCTCTATTTCTCTGGACTCTATGGATGGGACGCGCACACATCAAGGTCGTGCTGCAAACCGTTTTTGTAGCGGCGAGGTCCCCTCGCCCGCGCGGGCAGGGAGACCCCGCGCCTACGAATGATGAAGGTGAAGGGTTGCGTTATCGGACAGCCGCGATAGGGGCGATCATCGGATTTATCTTGATTCTGGCGTTCTGCATCAAGGCAGGGATGTCCCTCTGGTTTGCGTTCCTATTTTTCGCGCTCTATTTCGCGATGTCGGTGACAATCACGCGTATCCGTGCCGAACTCGGGCCGCCCGCACACGACCTGTACAACGCCGGGCCTGATCTGCTCCTAACAGATGCCCTCGGCACACGCCGTATCGGCAACCGGAACCTCTCGGTCATGTCGCTCTTCTTTTGGCTAAACCATCTCTCTTACCGAGCGCATCCGATGCCGCATCAGTTGGAGGGGTTGAAACTCGCGCATCAAACCCGTTTCAATCCGTCCCAACTGCTCTGGGTATTAGCGATCGCTATTTTCGTAGGAGCACTCTCCGCTGCGTGGGGACACCTCCACTTGTCTTATCAAGTCGGTTTAGAGCAAGCGCGTTCGTGGTATGCCCGCGCCGCTTTCAACAGGCTTGCCGGATGGCTCTATAACCCCAGCGAAACGAGCATCAGCGGTATGCTCTATACCACTGGTGGATTTGCTTTTGCTGTGAGTCTCTTGCTCTTACGATGGCGGTTCATTCAGTGGCCCCTGCATCCTGTCGGGTATGTCGTCTCAAGTTGGTGGACATTTACCGGGTTATGGTTTCCGCTCTTAATCAGTTGGACAATCAAACGGGTTCTACTCTCGACCGGCGGTGTTCGGTTATATAGGCGTTCAATCCCGTTTTTCATCGGGTTGGTTATCGGTGATGTGATCGTCGCATCCATAATAAGCATTCTGGGACTGATTTTTGATTTTCGGGTTGTTTATCTGAGTTGGTAAGCCTCTTACCGAGAGAATACAAAATATTGCTTGACATCCGAGATATATCGGTGCTAAACTTTTTGTGTAAAACTAAAAAGTTGATTTCTAACACGTTTCAAAACATATCATAGGAAATACTCTGATGAAACGGCACCATATTGTTGGTATTATCGCTGGAATAGGTGGGATAGGTCTCACAGTACGCCATGCCCTTTCGGCAAGTATCATCGAGGCACTCATAACGTTTACCCTGTTCTCTGGTCTAACCATCGCAACCTTTTTTAAGGATAGATTGCGACCGAGATGGTCCCACGAGATATTACCGTTCTGGATGTGCATTATTGTAGTTTGTCTTATGTTACTTGAGATTCTCGACTATTTTCCTTAAAGTGGCAAAACTACTATCATTCATATAATAATGGACACAACAGATTTATCACTCAGTGTGAATATCGGCGGGATACAGATGCGGAACCCCGTCATGACGGCATCTGGCACATTCGGCTACGGCTCCGAATACGCCGATTTCGTGGATCTGAACCGACTCGGCGCGGTGGTTGTTAAAGGCGTTACGAGTGTGCCATGGCCCGGCAACCCGATGCAACGTATCATGGAAACGCCATCCGGTATGCTCAATGCGATTGGGCTACAGAATGTCGGCGTAGACGGCTTTATTTCAGAGAAACTGCCGTACCTACGCGATTTTGATGTACCCGTAATCGTTAACGTCTGCGGCAAAACCGTTGAAGAATACTTGGCGGTCGTTGAGAAACTAAATACAGCGGATGGTGTGGCAGGTGTAGAACTCAATATTTCCTGTCCAAATCTGGAGTGCGGCGGTATGAGTTTCGGTGTTGACGCAACGTTGGCGCATCAACTTGTCAAAGAAGTCCGTTCAGAAACGCGTTTACCGCTACTGGTGAAATTATCTCCAAACGTCACAGATATTACCATAATCGCACGCGCCGCTGAGGATGCGGGTGCCGACGCACTTTCTGCCATCAATACGCTTCTCGGTATGGCGATTAATGCGGAAACACGGAAACCAGAACTCGCAAACGTCACAGGTGGTCTTTCTGGTCCTGCAATAAAGCCTGTAGCATTGCGATTGGTTTGGGAGGTCTACAAAAGCGTCTCCATTCCAATCGTCGGAATGGGTGGCATTATGACTGCGACAGATGCTATAGAATTTTTCATCACTGGTGCATCTGCAGTGGCAGTCGGGACAGCGAACTTCGTCAATCCACAGGCATCAATGGAGGTCGTAAAAGGCATACACGCCTATCTCAAACGCGCAAATATGAAGTCAGTTAAGGAACTGATCGGAAGCCTGAAGGTCGATTCGTAATTGCTCTGAAAAGATTGTATTTCCTGCAAACTTCGTGTATAATAACAGTATGGCACAGCACTATGACAATCCAGCGAAATACATTATGCTGGAATACTCACAAGAATTCGCAGAATTTATGGTCGGACATTCAGACATAACAGTTCTGGAGAGACTTGAAACCGAAGAACCGACATTCAAGACGCACCAGAATGACAGCACGTTGAAGGTACAGTTCGGCAATGAAACAGTGATACTGCACACCGAAGTGCAAACCGATGACAGTAGAAAGCCGATGTGGTCCCGCATTGTAGGATATAACGGTTTTCTCGTGAATTTACATGAGATACCGGTCTATTCCAACGTCCTTTATCTGCACCCTAAGGCAGGTAGGGACGATAAAGGCTATTATGCTTACAAAGGACACGGTTATGAATATGTCTTACGCTATAAGGTAATTAGGTTGATCGAGATAGACGGACAATCGATTTTGGAAATGCAGGCACCAGGGTTATCAATCTTCCCGCCAAGACCCCATGCTTTAGCTTGCGGGATGTAGGCGGGCATTGGGTTTGTTGTTAAAAAAACATTTGACATTCGCCTAAAAATATGGTATAATTAATAGTATCAAGTTGGCAGACATTCACAGCGTAACTGCTTGGTTACGTGTCTGCCTACCCACTGTGAAGGGGTTAAAGACTTGAGACTTGATATACCATGAAAACCTATAAATATCCGCTTTACGATCAGTCTAATACAATCCGTATCGGCAATCTGCTTGACGATATGTGGCACGTCCATTTTTACTTTCATAAATGGCAGCGTCAACGGTATAAAGACGGGCTGCCTTATGCGAATTACAATGCTATGGATTCCCACTTTAAGGCACTGAAGAAAACAACGCATCCGCATTGGAAAATGTTGCCGAGTCAAGCGGTGCAACAAGAACTTATCCGTATTGATAAGGCATATGATCGTTTCTTTAAGAAACTCGGTGGTAGACCGCATATCAAACCGAGACACAAGTTCAAATCTATAACGTATCCGGGGCCTGCGGGTTGGTCTTTGTTTAACAATCGTATTACATTGACTTTTCGTAAATGGAATCCCAAGACGCGTAAGTGGCAGTTTGACAGAGTGCCATATACGTTTCACAAACACCGCCAGTGGCACGGAACGATTAGCACTCTCACGATTAAGCGTGAGAGTTGCGGACGCTATTGGGTATGCATAACGACGGACTACACAGATTTTAGACCGCTGCCGACAACAGGTAAAAGCGTTGGGGCAGACTTCGGCATGAAAGACGCTTACTTGACGCTGAGCACGGGTGAGAAAATACAACACCCACACCCTTTGAAACACGCCTTGAAGAAACTTCGGTCTCTCAACAAAGCATTGAGTCGCAAGCAAAAGGGTTCTAACCGTTGGTGGTGGTGTGTCAGACAAATCGCACGTCTGTATCGGAAAATCAGCAACCAACGCAAAGACTTTCATTGGCAACTCGCGAGTCAACTCTGTAAAAAGTTTGATACGATTGTCATTGAAACTCTGAACCTTGACGGCATGAAACGCTTGTGGGGACGTAAAATCTCCGACCTTGCCTTCTACCAGTTTGTTGAGATATTGCGATATAAGTGTCGTAAACATAAGCGTCTTGGCTCATGTATAAATTTAATGCAAGTTTTTTCGTTGCGAAGTTTTTTAGTATA
>VYCT01000091.1 GCA_009843785.1 Candidatus Poribacteria bacterium
CTTCCCAGTAACGGGTGGGGACCCCGGTTCCAAACCGCACCTACCGGCCCTGGGGCAAAATTGGACGAAAAAACTGAAAACTAAATAGTCCTGCAAGCGATGCTGAAAAGACTTGCTTAACTATCGCAATGCCATTATACTATCACAAAAAAACAGAGGAATCAACGCCTTTTTAGCACCCAGGATAACTATGGAAAATCTATTTTTCGACAACACTACAATCGAAATCCATCGTGAGATTCAAACGGGGAACATCCGTCATGTTGTCTTCGATTTTGACGGGACAATCTCGCTCATCCGAGACGGCTGGCAGAACGTGATGGTCCCGATGATGGTTGAATTTCTTCAGACCGAAACGGATACTACCGAGACACCCGAACAACTCGAAGCCCTTGTCGTTGAATTTGTGGATAGACTGACGGGTAAGCAGACGATCTATCAGATGATGCAATTAGGCGAAGAGATTGCGAAACGCGGCGGCACACCGAGGGAACCGCTTGCCTACAAAGACGCATACAACCGACGATTGCTACCCGTTGTTGAAGAACGGATCGCGGGACTCGCTGCGGGGAAACTGTCTGCCGAACCGCTCCGGGTGCCGATGTCCCTTGAATTCCTCCAAAGCCTACGTGAGATGGGGATAAACTGCTATCTCGCCAGCGGGACAGACGTTGAATTCGTTAAAAACGAAGCGGAATTTCTCGGCGTTGCGTCGTCCTTTGACGGCGGGATTTTCGGTGCGTTGCGCGAATATAAGAAGTTCTCTAAAGCGATGGTTATCCAGAAAATCCTCACAGATTTTTCACTTAGCGGAGATGAATTGCTTATCATTGGAGACGGGTACGTGGAAATCGAAAACGCGAAAGCGGTGGGTGCAATCGCTGTCGGTGTTGCGTCTGTAGAGGATAATAGGTATAATATGAACGCCGACAAACGGGAGCGTCTTATCCGTGCTGGTGCAGACATCATCATCCCGGATTTCCGAGAAGGCACGCAATTGCTGAGCTATCTGTTCAATCCGTAAAATTTACCTCATAAACAGATTTACAAGGAGTGATTATGACGAACTACGCCAAAGCGTCCGTTCATCCTTCAGAACTATGCGAATTTCAAGACAGCCAAACGGGCGCGCATATTTATCAACTCACAAACGATACCTCTATCAACCATAACCTCTATTTCCTGACATCCTCGTTCACGTCTGACCAAAGCCAACTCATTTTTACCTCCTACCGTTCAGGAAAGCCGAATTTTTTCAAACTGGAATTCCCTAACGGCGATATTGTCCAACTGACAAATGCCGACGATGTCCACGGCTATTCCGGTGTAATCTCCAAAGACGGGGCTGAACTCTTTTACACACAAGCGGACGCGATAAAAGCGATTCACCTTGACTCTTTTGAGGAGCGCGTGTTGGCGGAATTTCCCGGTGGGAGTCTCGGCGAATGCAGTGTCAGTGCGGATGAACGGTTTATCGTAACAGCGATGAAGCGTGACGACAAATCGCATATTACTGTAACTGCTACCGATGGCAGGGGTGGCGAGGTTATCTACACTTCCCCAGATCAGACGATTATCCACCCGCAGTTTCATCCAAAACACCCCGATCTCATTGCTTATTCCGGTGATCCTGCACCCCGGATGTGGACGATTCGACGCGATGGCACAGAAAACCTGAGTCTTTATCAACACGACAACAACGAATTCCTCGTCCACGAAACTTTCCTCGGTGCGTTAGATGAATTGATTGTGACGCATTGGCCCTACGCGCTTCGGCGGATGTCTCTGGAAACGCTACAGATGCAAACGATTGCCGATTTCAATGCGTGGCACATCGCCAGTAATCGCGATGGGACGAAGGTGTTGTGCGACACCGTTCACCCTGATATTGGTTTGCGACTCGTTGATGTGGAGACGGGTGAACATACGCCTATCTGCTATCCGCAGAGTTCGTCGAGTGGCAGCCAATGGAAAACGGATCGGTATGCGCTCGCAGAGGATTGGGCAGCGGCGCAACAGGCAGGCGATCGAGAGAAAGCCTTGAGTTGGATGGAGATGAAGGTGGACACGGTGTATGGACCGCAGTGGACGCATCCGCATCCGTCTTTTAGTCCTGACGAAACGGCTGTGGTGTATACGTCAGATGCTTCAGGGCATTCGCAGGTTTATGTTGCTGTGATTCCGTAAGACAGTAAATCAACATTGTCATTTCAATTTTGAGATGATATAGGAGTATGATAAGTGGAACAGGAGGATTTAAAAAACAGTGTTAACCAGCAGACAAACAGCAAAAAATGTATTGCCCCTATTGGCACCTCCGACACCTACGCAGCCGAGTATGCTTGAATCCGAGAAGCAAGCTCCTTTTCTAACACCACAGGCTCCACCTCTCGAAACCGTGAAGACTGCTCCTTATCCAGAAAGTGACTATCGTTGGCTCGCCAGTGTACTGGAATTATTGATCGATATCGGGAATCGGGATGAAGCCCTCAGTTTCAATATAATATCAAGGCGCGACTACCGACAACTTTCACCCTTACTTGAAGAATTGGTTGACGCAGTCGGTGAAAATGTACAGCATCCTGCTACCTCCCTGATGATGCTCGTTGGGTTTCTCGTTGAAAGGTATGAGAAAGAAAACGTTCCAAAGTTATCAGATCTCCCTACAGAGCCGGTGGAGGAAGCAGACGGAACAGAAGAAGCATCGGTCGAATGGAACGACGAATGGGAGATATTAGAGATAAGAGACCTCACCCCAGAAGAGATGCAGGAACTGGAAAAAAAACATCCGCCGGCTGCCATCTTAGAATGGACTGAAACAGAGGTGACGATTCATGCCTTTTTCTCAATCGGCAATATTCTTTCAGAGGGTGGTTGGATAAGAGAAGCCATCTTTGCCTACGACATGGTGCTCCGCTTGAAACCGGATTTCGCTGAAGCCTATTACAATCGTGGAACGGCAAAAACGTTCATTGCTGAATATGAGGCTGCCATCGCTGATTTTGACACAGCCATTCGACGGAAACCAGATTTCGCCGCGGCTTACTACAATCGCGGTGCAGCAAAGCTCGCTTTTAACCAGATCAAAGCGGCAACCTCCGATTTCCGAACCACACTAAAGTTGGCGGAACAACAAGACTGTAAGAATATTAAAACTAACGTGACGCAGCGTCTTAAAGAACTCAGAGACACAGAATAACAGTCTGTCGGAAATTTTCGCGTTATTTTTCCTACTTGGGCGACCTTAGAGACAAAATCCCTAACTCCACAGCCTATCGTGCGAACGTTCGGAATCCCATTCTGTTGTCGGTGCGAAGTATGCTGTTTCATCCCGATGGAGATGCTCTCGGATGACCTCTTCGTTCAGGTCAATGCCTAAGCCGGGGGTTTCTGGGACATTGATGTAGCCGTCTTGGATAATCGGATTTGGCAAGCCTGTCACCATTTCATCCCACCATGGGTTATCGACAGAGTGGTTTTCCAGTACCATGAAATTTGATGTCGCTGCGGCGCAGTGGACGCTCGCCATTGCGCAGATAGGCGTCCCCGCCATGTGGAGTGCCATCGCGATGCCGTGGTCTTCTGCGAGATCACCGATCTTTTTCGTCTCCAAAATCCCACCGGATGTCGCAATATCGGGGTGAGCGATGGCGATGCCTCGACTCTCGAACAGTGGCATGAAATCCTCTTTGCAGTAGATGTCCTCACCTGTGCAGATGGGTGTTGCACATGAATTGGAGAGACGCACATATTGGTCGGTGTACTGCCACGGCACCATATCCTCCAGCCACGCGAGGTTGTATTTCTCCAGTGCTCTCGCAAGGCGGATACAGTCTTCAATACCGATATGCCCGAAATGATCGACGGCAAGCGGGACCTCATAACCGATAATATCCCGAACCGTCTCGACATATTCGCAGAGTACAGCGATCCCGTTCTCGGTCAGGCGGATGCCGGTAAACGGGTGCATCAGGTTATGCGTGTCTAAATTTCCGTGAGGTGCAGAGAGCGTCCCGGGTATACCGCGCAACAGTCCAACACCGATGTCCATCTTCAGAAAGGTGAACCCTCTGTCAATGCGTTCTTGAAGTTTGATCCCCATCTCTGCAGCGTCCCTAAGCGACGGGGTATCGCTATAACACCGGATTTTGTCTCGGAATTTGCCACCGGCGAGTTGATAACACGGCACGCCGTAAGCCTTACCTGCAAGGTCCATGAGTGCCATTTCGATCCCGCAGACACCACCGCCTTGTCGTGCGTGGTGCCCGAACTGTTTAATCTGCCGGAAGATTTTATCGACATTACACGGATTTTCGCCCAAAATTCGGCTTTTGAGCATCAGTGCGTACGTCGGACTCGCGCCGTCTCTGACCTCACCAAGTCCGTGGATACCTTGATTTGTATCCAGTTTCAAGATGGGGCCGCCGACTTGCGTTCGGACGATCCGCATGTCAGTAATTTTCAGTGCGGAAGGTTGAGAAGCGGTATTGACATTTGATAATATCTGTTGATCTTCCATTATACTGCCCTTTCTGATGTGGCGTTTAACGCGGTATCCAGTATTTTCAAATGAAGTGCGACACGTTGTTCAAGTTGCCAAACTGTCGGTGTTTCAGAGATAATAACATGTTCGCTATGAAAATGCAACAAGTAAGGTGCTAAACCTTGCGTCCCCCATGAATTAGCAACTTTGTAAACACCTTCGGCAAGATCAGGTGCGTCTTCTCCCGGATCATCAGGGTCCAGAGCACCAACTGCTTTTGCGGCAGTGACAAGTTCGGGTCCGATGTACTGCTCGGCACGGTTGCCTTCGTAGAGGTAGAAACCAGTTGCATCATAGTCTTCGTGAAAATCTATTGCAAGCGAGAATTGGGTCTGTCCGAGTGCCTTCTTGAGGATCGTCACTTCTACAATATCATCTGTTTCAAAAGCTCGGTTGATGTCTATGCCGTCACGGGTCTCGCGTGTCCCGTGAACGTAGCCGTAAGGATTGATACACGGAATTACGAGAAAGGAAAAGTTTTTCAGGAGCGTGGTGTTGTCGCGCGTAAGGAACTGTAAGACGGCTTCAACACCTGCGGGTTCATCACCATGCATACCGCCGGTGATAAGAACGCGTCGCTGCGTCCGTGTAGACGCTGTTAAACAAATCTGATGTATCGGGTAATTGTGAGCAGTCCCGATGCGTTCCATTGGCACTGCTAAGTTTTTTAGACGTTCGGTGATTTGAGTATAATCGCGCAAGTTTCGGTGCTCCTCAATAGGATTAGCAAGGTTCTACGTATAGCATACCGTAACATAGTTTAGTGTGCAACCGATTTTCAGAATCATTTTGTGTTTGACATTTGCGACCTTTTCTGATAGAATTTTGCCAAATTCTTATTCCAAAGGACATAAAAGATGCCAACCGAGGCAGAACTTTACGATGCCGCGCTCAGCCATTTTGCCGATAACGACCTTGAGACGGCTGTCAACGCTTTCAAAAAATTAATTGACACGTATCCAGACTATATTGAAGGATACCTTGGGTTAGGGCATGCTTATGAACGTCTCAGTCTCTACGATGAAGCGATTGATGCTGTTCAGAAAGCGATTGCTATCAACCCGAAGGATCCGCTCGCCTACACCAGTTTATCTATCTGTTACCAGCGCAAAGGGATGATCCAAGAAGCAGAAGATGCGATGGCAAAGTCGCAGGAGCTGCAGATGGAATCATCCGGTTCATCTTAGCGATTGGCGAGGTTCAAACTTCGCTAACACAGAATACTGAGGATTTCAGAATGCCAAATACTACGTTACTTGATCCGACCTCTCAAGGTGATGTCTCCGCGAAGTTTCTTGCCCCGCGACTTGATAGTCTTGATGGGAAAGTGATGGGGCTGCTGAACATCACGAAGAACGGCAGTGATATTTTTCTGGATCGGATTGCGGAATTGATGCAGGAACGGTTCGACCTTGCCGAAGTGATTCATGTCAAGAAACCGACCTTCTCGCGTCCTGCGCCGACCGAATTACTCGCTGAATTGGCGGAGCAGGCAGATTTTGTGATTGAAGGGCTTGCCGACTGAGGGTCGTGTATATCGTGCAGTATGCACGATGGAAGTGCTTTAGAGGAGCGCGGTGTGCCAAGCGTCGCAGTCTGTACGGAGGTTTTCTTCGCTGCAGGTAAAGTCCAAGCGCGTGTGCTGGGTCACAGCGATTTGGAACCGCTCACCGTTGCCCATCCGATTCAGAGTTTGACACCGGATCAGATTCGCGAACGTGCGGAGGGCGCGGTTGAAGAAATCGTTGCACGGTTGATGAAAAACAGCAAATAGGTCGTAATTTACCGAAAAATAACGAAACGCCGTAGGGTATTCTTGTTACGGCACAACGGAGTGTGCCTACTACTATACCTTACGGCGTTTTATATTTTAAACTGCAACGTCATGGACTCACCGGGCTGTAAATCGTGCCACTTCTGTAACAGGGCTTGCAATTTCTGCTGCATAGTCTCAAGCTGCGCATCTGCGATCTTCACTGGCAGTAGTGCTCCGTAGTCGCGAAGTAGTTCGCAACGGTCTGCATTCCCTCTTAAACTCTCCAACAAATCTGTCTGTAAGAGTCCGACAATTACCTCAGTGTTTAGTGCTTCTTCGGGAATTTCAAAAGGACGTTCCGCTTTAGGTTGGTTGAAGTCAGAAATGTCGTATCCTTTTGCTATGAGGCCCAAAAAGGCGTTTTCAAGCCCGAGTGTTGTTTCGACAACGTAGTGTGCCAAATCTTGGATCGCAAACTCGCGATGAAGGTATGTCCACGTCACACTACCGTCGTCCCGAATACAAGTAAGCGTGTCGGGTTTGTGTTTCCACTGATTTTTGCCTTTTTTGAAACGGATAACCATTTTTTAATTTTCCTTGCGGATAAGCAGCATAGTTTTGAACTTTGAAGGTTATTGAGATCGAGTCGCCCTCCATTTCATTTCGGGCTTGGTTTGCACTGCTATCTCCGTAAGGCGAGGTCCGTGGACCCCGCCGTCAGGGTTTTTCAGGATTAGTCTATTGGACAAAGATAAATGCCCGTGAGGAGATGAGTGCCCACAAGAGGTCCTCACTTCCTGCTCGGCGTTTAGGGCTCTCAACAATATAGGCTTCAGCGGTATCCAGCTCATCATCTGTGGGGAACCGACTTAACGTGCTGAGATACAACTCGGTAATGAGCTCACGATTGTCAGATTTCCCTTTTATCAAACGGGTGAGTACGCCGCTGGAACTTCTCAACTTTTTATGGATATAACTGGAATTGATCATGTGGAGTGCCTGTGTTAGCGTCGGTTCGAGTTTCGGGTCCAAATCACCGAGGAACTCTCTCCCAGAACGTCCATAGAGCGATAAGAAGCGCGAACTCACCGGCAGTGGCAGTGCTACGGCCCGCGTCCCCATCGGATATCGTCCATATTTTTCTCCTGTCTCTGTAACGTCATTTAAGACATCGAGCAAGACCTGTGCCATCATCGGACGCGGATAGAAGCGTGAGAAAAAGCG
Source organism: Candidatus Poribacteria bacterium (assembly GCA_009843785.1). Lineage (GTDB taxonomy): Bacteria > Poribacteria > WGA-4E > WGA-4E > WGA-3G > WGA-3G. Next base: position 7,524 of record VYCT01000091.1, read on the forward strand.
GTCATCCAACTGGTTTGTCTCATTCGGTTCAGCAGAAAGTTGGTATGTCCGCGAATTGAGTATCCGTCTAATGACGTGTTTGGTATCAAAACCGCTTTGGACGAAGTCGGCTGCCAATGCTTCGAGAAGTCCCTCAATGCTTGATGGCGTTGTGGCACGCATATCGTCAACAGGATTGACGATCCCTGTACCGAAGTAGTGGCTCCAGATGCGATTGACAGTTGCTTTGGCGAAGTATGGGTTCGTCGAGGAGGTCATCCAATCAGCAAGTACTTGGAGGACATCGCCCTGATAATTCTGTGCCAGGGATTCACCACCGAGGAACGTCGGGAGCGCCACTTCACCGCGATTGCCTTGTACAGATTGGTTAATAACACGTCCCGTTGGGTTATAGGAGATGACCTGTTCGTTGTAGAGTTCACCGCCCTGGATTCTGACCTTTCCGGTAAAAGCAGCAAAGTTCCAATAGTCATCAGTCGTCCATTGGTCAAACGGATGTTTGTGACACCTTGCACAACTCAGCCGGATTCCGAGGAATACCTGTGCGGTTGTTTCTGCTCTGCCTGCGGGTTGGCGTTCAATACGGTAGTAGTTTGTGGGTCCGTGTTGATAAGTGCTGCCTCGCGCCGTGATGAGTTCCTTGACGAACGTATCGTAAGGTCTGTTTTCCGCCACGGCATCATGCACCCACTCGTGGAAAAGCGTTGCACCGCGTTCACCGAATGCGCCATTTCCTAAGCTCCGCGGATGGATGCGGAGCATATCCGCTAATTTCAGGGTGCGCAGATGAGCCCATTCCGGCGTGTCAAGAAGTGCATCAATGAGGGTCGAGCGTTTATCAGGACTGGCATCTGCCAAGAACGCTTTCACCTCGTCTGGGGTCGGAAGCCGACCGACGGTATCCAAATAGATTCTACGCAGAAACGCATCATCAGTTGTCAACGTAGAAGGCCGGATATTCAATTTTTTGAGTTTGGCAAGTACAAACTCGTCAATGAAATTATTGGGCGTAAATGCCGGGTCTAATGAGGCAAGATTTGTGTCGGAAGCCCGCGGAATCGTTACAAACGCTGCATCGACGACTCCTAAGAATCGGGCAATAACTGCAGTCCCTCCCCATCGGACACTTTTTACTTCACCGGTAGGTGATACCTCGGCAACGGGTGCGTCTTTAGATTCATAGACAGCTTTTTCGGTTACATCTTCAACGGATCCGTCAGAAAAGTAGGCGAGTACCTTCAGTTGTGAAGTTTGTCCGACCTTGGATAGCACAAAAGTACTCGGCTCAATTTCAAGTTTCCTCAAACGTGGTTCGTCGTCGTCAAAAGGCGCGCCTGCTTCGATCCACCGTAAAATAGTTAACCCTTCATCTGAGTTCGGATCAAAACGCAACCCACCTTCATGCGGTATTTGTCCAGTAGGTTTAAGATAAAAGAGACTCTGATCTGGCTCAAGCAGGTTGATGCGTCTCCCGCGATTGTGGTGAACAATGGGTTCGTGATCTGATTCTGGATTAAGCGTTAACAGAGAGAGATTTAACCCGCCTTGCCCGCCAAATTTCCCGTGACACATACCGGCTGAACACCCTTGTTTGTCAAGGATAGGCGCGATGTCTTTCAGAAATTTAACAGACGCTTCTGGTACCTTAACGTCAGCGTTTTTAACAGTTTCAGGCAATGTAGCTGCGGACACGGGGTTTGCGCTGTCAATCGCATCTGCTTGCGCAGCGAATGACATCGCTACCACAAACACGATAGCAAGTGTGGCAAACCGAGGAATTATGTGCAGGGCCCGTGGCCCTTGCCCGCTGATTCTCAATAAGTGTCTCATGCGAATACCTCCGTGAAAACTTCGGTTACATGTTCTACAAACAGAAACTCAACACCTTTTTGAATGTCTTTCGGAACTTCAATGAAATCTTTCTTGTTGCCTTGTGGCAGAATGACTTTCTTAATACCTGCCTGCTTCGCTGCGAGTATTTTTTCCTTCACGCCGCCGATAGGTAAAACTCTGCCTCTGAGCGTGAGTTCACCAGTCATAGCGATCTCAGGACTAATCCGTTGCTGAGTAGCGATAGAGGCGAGGGCAGTTGCGATTGTAATACCCGCCGAGGGGCCATCCTTCGGAATTGCGCCTGCGGGTACATGTACATGAATATCGTCTTCCAATACACCTGGATTAAACTGGAGTGCGTCAGATTGGGATTTAACATAACTGAGTGCGGCTTGTACAGATTCTTGCATGACGTCGCCGATCTGTCCAGTGATGCGCAATTGGATTTGGGCGTTTGTTTTTTTGGTGGTGGCAGCCTCAATGAAAAGGATTTCACCGCCAGCGGGTGTCACAGAGAGCCCTGTTGCGACCCCGATGTCGGCTTTACGTCCGGCAATTTCAGAATCAAATTTCGCGGGTCCCAAATAGCGTTGAATATCCCTTGTGGCAATAGTTGTCCGCTCGGTTTTTCCTTCAGCGACGCGGCGTGCCACTTTACGACAAAGGGTCCCGAGTTCGCGTTCCAAATTTCGCACCCCGGCTTCGCGGGTATAGGCACTAATGACTTTATCAATGGCTGTATCCCGAATATGGATCAAATCGTCTTTCAGCCCATTTGCGGTCAACTGGCGCGGAATTAGGTACTGCTTGGCAATAATGAGTTTCTCGTTGGCGGTGTAACCGAGAAGTTCTATTGTTTCCATCCGGTCGCGCAAGGGGGGTGGAATCGTGTGCAGTTGATTCGCTGTTGTGACGAACATGACTTTCGAGAGATCGAACGGGACATCGAGGTAATTGTCGGTAAAGGAGTGATTCTGCTCCGGATCGAGTACTTCCAAAAGCGCGGAAGCCGGGTCGCCGCGAAAATCGGAACCGAGTTTATCAATTTCATCAAGCATAAAGACGGGATTATTCGATTCAGCTTGGCGGATTCCTTTGACAATTCGTCCGGGCATAGAGCCGATGTAGGTGCGTCGGTGTCCCCGGATTTCGGCTTCATCGTGCATGCCGCCCAATGAGATACGTACAAATTTTCTGTTCATTGCGCGTGCGATGGATTTACCGAGTGAGGTTTTTCCGACCCCTGGCGGTCCAACGAAACAGAAAATGGGGCCCTTCATATCCGATTTGAGCATGCGTACAGCGAGATGCTCCAAAATCCGTTCTTTGATTTTTTCGAGATCGTAGTGATCTGCATCAAGTATCTCTCGTGCTGCGGCGAGATCTAATGAATCCTCGGTGCTGACGGACCAGGGTAGGTTTAGTAACCAATCTAAATAATTCCGAGAAACCGTGGATTCCGGCGAGAACGACTGCATTTTAGAGAGCCGTTTGAATTCTTTTTCGGCTGCCTGCTTGGCTTTGTCGGGCATCTCAGTTTCGCGTAGCTTCTCCCGCATTTCATCAATTTCGAGTCCTAAGTCGTCCGCTTCGCCGAGTTCAGTTTGAATTGCCTTAAGTTGCTCTCGGAGGTAGTATTCGCGCTGTCCTTTGTTAATAACGGCTTGTGCATTATTTTGGATTTTGCTTTCTAATTCGTGCAAGTCAAGTTCTTTTGCGAGAATAACAGCCAGGGTATTTAAGCGTTCATGAACAGAAACTGCCTCCAAAATGCGCTGCTTATCGTGTGCCTTTAAATCCAATACAGCAGCGATGTAATCGGCAAGGCGGCCTGGCTCATCAATCATCGTTTTGGTTATACTGCCATATTCCTCTTGGTAGCGTGATGACATCTGAACGATGCGCTGAAACATTTCATCGTTGCTACGCACCAGCGCCTCAACTTCCAAGTCGGTCTCTGAGTCAGCGGGAACCAGTGCGTCTGTTTCATCGCTTCCGATGATGTTGACGCGCGCCTTGACAAAAGGCTCTGTGTGTAGGATTTCTGCAATCTGTACGCGCTCTCGTCCATGTGCGAGGAACAACACATCCTCATCATCGGTCTTGTAGCGCAGAATATGGATGAGACTTCCGACTGGACTGAGATCGTCTGCTTTAATATCCTTGATATCTTCTTTGGAAAGTTCCTTTTTTGGCCGAAAGACGCAAAGGACCCTATCCGCCTCCATAGCCTGTTCAATAGCCGTGGTCGCCATTTTTCCAGAGAGTGCGACGTGGTGCGGCGGAAACGGCGGCACTGGTGGCATGTATGGGAAGACGACAAGATCGTCGAGTGGCAGAATCGGAAGTTCCTGTGTAAGTTCTTCTTCTTCTTGCTCAATGGTATTTTTAGACTCGTTTTCTTTTTCTTTTGCTTTGGTTTTCATGTTTTTTCTCCTCTCTTACAATCAAGGCCAGAATTGGTACAGTGTAGTATTCGCGAGAATGCTGCTAATACTCCACAAACTCCCGCATATATAGTCTCCGAGCGCAAGCCCCAGGAAGAAGGGTACAGCGCGTCTGTAGGCTTTGAGCCCGCCGTGATGCAGGACGAGTGCCTTGATCACATAGGCAACAAAGATACAACTCCAGAGATTGGACATGCCCCAACTGTTTGCCATGGCATAGCCGAGCGGATGCAGGGGCCACCAGAGAAAGCGGGTTCTCAAGAGTATTAAGCCGAGTGAGACACCGACACCGCCTCCCATAAAGATGAGGGCGGGTATATCGGTTCCTTGTGGATAATTCAGCCAGTTTTCAAGTTGTCTATAAACGCCTCTACCGAACCCTAACGCCCAAGGTCCATAATAGCCGGTCTCAGCACCGTGCCTGTAGTAGCTATCTAATAGCAGCCAGAATACGACGATAGCACCGAGGAAGGTCGCTATCAGAATTGCGGCGGCGGTGTGTTGCGGGCGTATCTGTCGCCGTTCTGATATTTTTAATGCCTCCAGTTCCTGCGGCATCGGGTGTGCACGATAGGCTCGGTTAAAGAACATGTACAACGAAAAAACGGCTTTTGTACGTGTTGTCAACCGTTGAGACCCGAAGGCTGTCACGATTAATCCGTGTGGGTCCACTCTGTGTAAATCGTGGACTAAGAACCCCAATTCAGCACGCAGTCGGGCAATCATGGTTGCGAGTAGAAAGTAAAGCCCGAAAAAGAGGGGTATCACCCAAAGCGCCATTCCTGCCTTATAGGAAAACATCGTCAAAAACAGCATTCCGCCCACAATGCCGAGAAAAGCGATGTGATAAGGCATCGGCTCGCGTTGCATATCTACCCGAGAAGTGCCTCGGAGTCCATCTACGACCCCGGTAAAAATCCGTTTGACATGCGCTCTACCGACCCACGCTGCGGTGCCGAGTAGTACCATATATGCGCCGAAACTTTGGGCATCGGCGTAGGGGTACCCCGGCAAATTCCGTACGCCAAGAACGCTGCCTGCCATTAACTCAAATTTGTAGATCCAATAGAACACCCAACACGAAAAAAGCAGATCCAGTGGAATCAGGAAACTTATCCCAATCGCAAACGGGTAAAATGAGAGACGCACGCCACCCATTGCGTTCCAGGGCCGACCGGTAAAGTATTGATGGATGTTTTGCCGTTTAACGGGCAGATACGGGACCGCCGGATAAATCGAGTTTAGTAAATTCAGAATACTAATGGCAGCGGCAACAGCGAAACCGCACCACATCAGTTTATTTTTGAAAAAGCTCGTATTCGTCTCTGTCATCGCCAGGGGCAATTGGATAATCGGGTAGGTTAACCGTTCACGCTCTGTCCACTGGAGACGGAGGAGTGTGTTGATACATAGCATAACAAACATCAACACAAAAATAAAAACGGTCCACCATGCAACCGGTCCTGCCCACGTGGTAAGATGTGCCTTCCGGTAGAGGCTTGATTGCCCTTCATAATATCCGGACAACACCGCGGTATCTTGAACGGTTAGCCATGTCGGCAGTTCTTTCCAAAAGAGTTGTTGCCACTCATTTTCGGATGTAGCAAACCGAAACGGATGCCCAAGTATAGTGACCAAAATCTCCATCATATCGTGCGAACAGAGGGAAGAAACGATGCACAACATGACGTAGATTGTCAGCAATTCCGCCGGTTTCAGCCTCAGTGTGGGTGATAATCTTCCCAACACGGCACTGAGTACCATCAGCCAAAAAATGATGAAAATGACGTTAGACAGCGGATGAATGAGTGTCGGATGTGTATAGCGGACGACCTCTAATTGAATGATCCAGAAAACGTTTAGAGGCATTAGAAGCATCGTTATGACAAATGCCTTAGGCGTTAAACCACGTTCACCTCTGAATACCGGAGCCGAACGCTCCGCACTATGGGTTTGCGAGCTCGGTGCCATAACCCCCTCATTGCCTGTCATATTTTTGCCTCTAACATACACTATCTATCGAATCCATCCACGTTCGTTCTCTATGAACACCTCCGTTTTCAGTTCTGCGCAGCGCTGCTGGTAGTCCAGCAAAGTTTTTATTGCTGCTGCTCCTGTAAGGATGCTCGGAAACTGATTCTTAATTTCGGAAGGGCGAGGAGACCTCGCCCCTACTACAGGTTTTCCGGGACGTACCGGCATCTTAGGCGGATCCGTCAAAATTGGAATTAACTCAATAGATTTTAGAACCCCAGCTTTAAACGTTGCCTTTGGGATCACTATGTGCGAGTGCTGTTTATCATAAGTATCATAGATAAAATCTGAAAGGCTGTAAACAATCGGTTTACCCTGATACAGCTCAATACCACCAAACGTATGTAGCTGCTGGCATAATACTATGTCCGCTCCTGCGTCAATGAGTGCGTGTGCGAAAATACGTTGCCGTCCGACTGCTTCGTCTACTGAATCCGTTTGGCTTCCCCAATGTACCCAAACAATCACGAGTACAGCTTCTGTTTGCGCTTGTTTGACGGCTTCGGTCATCTCACTATAAACGGCGTAAGCGAGTGGGTCTTCGGTGTATCGGGCAAAGGCATTCGCTCGGTAATATGCCAGCAACGCGACCTGGCCCGGTTCAGTCTCGCCTACATCAATTGGCACCCATGCCGGAAGTTTCGCAGTCTGAGCGTCTGTTCCAGCTCCGATCGGTTTGACATTATACCACTCCAGTTCAGTGATGGTATCTTCTAAAGCTTCAAAGCCGAAATCCATTATATGTGGCGTAGCTAAGGAGACCGCGTCAAATCCGGCATTGGCGAGGGCTCTTCCGAGCCCCGGTGCCGACCGAAAAGGATGTTCAATCCCGTATCGGGGTTCTCCGCGCTCCGAAATGCTTGCGTTTAAGGAGGCGGTCGCAATATCCGCGGACTGAATCAAGGTGGCGGTTCCCTGAAAAAATGTGCCGGCCCCATTCCTTTCAATCAACGGTGTCATACGGCTACTTACCGTAATATCACCGACAGCCAGCACAGAAATCTCATCATCAGAAACTGTTTCACTTGCGAAGGTTTTACCAAAAACGCGCGCCTTCGCGAAACTATCTGTAGACGCGTTTTTGGTAAATGTCAACACCCCGCCGGCGTGTATCATGCACAACAGACTCATGATCAGCAGGCACATTTGAAACCTCTGGTTCTGGCATCGTAGATTATCCTTTGTATAGCAAGTTTTGGCTTGCAAGCTGCGCCAAAAGGAATTTTGAGTGCGTTTAAGTATCATGATTCTTCTAATTCCGTATCTAAGTCTTCATCGAGATCAAGGTCCACGCCGAATTCATCAAACAGGTTGTCCTCTTTCAATTTCATTCCGAGGGCAATGAGGGTCTCAGATAAGGTTAACCGATCAATTTTTGTTGCTTCAAGTGTTTCGGTTTCAGAGGTTAAGTCTGCTCGCAGTGCTTCTTGGTTTCGGCGGGTCTGTTCGCGGAGCAGTTTCGTTTCATCGCTGAGTCGGTCAATTTGTGCTTGAAATTCACGGGCAAACTCGTCTACGAGTGTTGACAATTTCTGGAGGTCCGCCTCGCCCCGGCTGGTAATTCCATCAAGTTTTGCATCAATCCGCGTATCAACGACTGCCTCGACTTTATCTGCCGTTAGCAACAAATTGTCGCCTTCAAGCTGCTCGGAAAGTTTACGGATATCGGCTTTAACGTCCGCGATTTCGCCTATGAAGCGTTGCTCCATAGCTGCGATTTTATCATCAACTTGCTGGCGCGTTTTTCCTAAGTCTTGGCTGAGGGTGCGTAACCGTTTGTTGTAGCTCCTGATATACCGTCCAACGATACTGTCGCGGAGATACTCTTCAAGCTGCTGTGCTTTCCGGGCATCCATCTCAGTTTCGGTATCGTCCATCTCGGGTTCATGAATATCTTCTATAGGTGTTTGCATATTTTTCGTTCCTCGTTCTTAGTTGCTTAGGCACATTTTAGCAGTTTACGGATAATTGTAGACATTATCAGACTGCACCGAGGCATCGGGATCCTGAAAACTATCATCTGATTTAGAAGATGCCTCGCGGTTGGCGTTGAATTCACGCAAGATACAACTGACGATTTCTTCTGTATACGCCTGAGCGTCAACACGTTGCTGATTTGCCTCCCATGCCATCCGTGCCGCGGCTTCAAAGTATTCTGCGTGTTTGTAAGCATCAAGGATATCCGTCCCTCGTGAAAAGGTGCCGTGTCCGACCCAATAGAGAATATGCCGCGCCGGGTTGCCGCCATTCTGGAAAAGCCGTAAACTTTCATAAGAGAGTTCTGGGATTCCTGGTGCGCGTTCCTCAACGAACCCGATCCCGCCAGATGGGTCATATATGATAGGTGTTTCCGGCTCGTACCCCCTGAGAAAATCGTAAAACTTATCGGGTGCCCCGTGTTCTGTGCGAGAAATTAAGTTCAAAAACTTCGGTTGCAAGTGAACGAGCGCATTAAATCCGTGTTCCGCTAATTGCTCGAAAATGAGGAGATAATGGAACATCTCACTCGTCGGTGCTGGCGGTGCGATGCTATTTCCACTGCGATTTAAGGTCGTTTGGTCTGGCGTACCGAACCGCATCCGATAATGCGTGCCATCTGCTTCGACCTCTACAAGCGTTAAATTGAGTGCTGGATGCTCAATGCCCACCATGTCCAGACGTGACCCTGATTTTGTGAGTAACACGTGTCTACCGGCTAACCCTTTCACAACAATCTGTGGGGGTAATTGGTAACGCGGTGATGCCTCATAAGAGATGAGACAGGTATCCTCAACGGTTTCAGTTAAAACTGCCCCCATATTACCCGCAGTCGCCCATAGATAGTCGTGCGCATGCGCATGTGCGCCGACCCACCCCATCTGTCCTATTAGCGTCCCACATTCAGTATCAGGGGAAATGGGACGTAATTCGGGATGGTATCCGCGTTCTCGCCAGCGTTCGTAACGATACGTCTGCGGGGGTGGTGGTGTTAAGGCATTTATGAGATACGGATTGGTTAGTGTTGAATCCACTCGCGATTCTACGCCTCCATTTGACAGTTCCGTTTTTCGTGCAAACTTCGCCTCTATTTAACTATACCATGTCTAAGAAGAAATAGCAAATTTTAATGGTTTTCCAGGGTCATTCAATTTTAAGAAATTATTGGATTGGACATCTTTTTTTTAGGATCTGCTGCAAAATCTAGCGAAATCCAGCGAAATCCAGCGAAAATTTTT
>VYCT01000167.1:0-15856 GCA_009843785.1 Candidatus Poribacteria bacterium
CCTGGGTAGAGATGGTTTCAGGTTAATGTAATATAAACTTTTAGAAATGGTATAAATCAAAAAAAGGGTGAAGGCAAAGTATTTTTTATCGGACTTTTGGGGAGTGGTCTGAACTGTGATTTATGGGATTTAATGAGTGCGAACTGAAAATTTAACCCATGTGGTTATTGCCATCATTAGAGCGATAGCACATACTTTTTATATAAGCCATGACATTGTTTTATTGGAGAGATTTTGCTGCGAAGATTGTCAAGAATAATTCTTCGTTAATAAGTTCATAGATAGGTATTTTTCCACTCAATTGTTCACTTTCGTTTAGAATGATTCCCACGCCTTCCCCGCGTCCTTCTAAAAAATGTCTCCGCTTTACTTGTTTTCGTACATGATCCTCTAAAGGAATTTCCGAAAGTAAACGTGCTAAGAGTTCATTACGGGTGGCTTGGCTATAGGGTAATTTTTCAATTGTTACAGTATTTGCTAATGCCCCTGGGGAATATAGTTCAAGCCGGTCGGCAAACATGAACAGACGAATTTTTGAGCCGTGTTTTGAATAATCTCTATGCACAACTGCGTTAACGATTGCCTCGAATATCGCGCGCATACTGTATTGAGGTTGGTCTATCCTTCCAATTTCCTTCCGTGCGGATACCTCGTTATGTTTTTGAACAAATTTAAAGGCATCTATAATCTGTTGGTCAAGTGGCCCTTTAAAATCTTTTGCGTCAATTTGGTAGTTGGCATCTTTGACTCTGCCGCTATAGTAAACAGCTTGGATAAAACTATTATAGAGGTAATCATCGGGTGTGTCGTGACACATCAGAACGCCAGCAACAGAAGCCCGGATCTCGCGGCCTTCTTGAACGAGCAAAGTTCTTTTTAAGAGTAGGTCTCCTATATCATCTTCTGTAGCATCTTCTGTGATGAATCGTTGATAGAGCGATTCCCTTAATGTTGTCTTATGTGTGTTTGGGACTAACTGTTCATCAAATGCGATGATCCTTGCTTGAGAACGACTTTGTAACAACCTCGCCAGTTGGTCGGTGGGTATTTCTCTTTTGCTACTTCCCTGACGCGTGAAATAGCCGTTAGAAGTCTTGTGCACAAAAAGGCTCCTCTGTACCTCTATTTTCAGTATGTTTTTATCATCAAGCCGTAATTTTTCTGTGAAAATAGGAACGGCGGGTTCGATGCTATCATTGCATATCTCAACAACTGTTCTTTCTATACTATCCAATTTCTGTAGTTCAATTCCGACGATTTCCTTGTTTTCATTGTCTATACCGATAAGTATCAAACCACCTTGCTTGTTCGCAAATGCTGCTATTTCGTCGGCAAGACTGTTTCTGTGGGGCATCTCTCTTTTCAATTCAATTGTTGAGTCTTCGCCAAGCATAATTTTTTCAAGAAGTTCGGTTAGACTGAGAAACATAACTAATCTCCAAGATGAATACGTTTATAACGTTGTTCAAACGCCTTTTCTCCGCCTTCAAGAATTTTGCATATCGCGTCTCGGACCTCTTTTTCCTGTATACTGGCAGCTTTTTTTACACGGGTTTCAGTGCGCACAACATGGAGAGGGAAAACCATTTCTGCATCGCCGTTGACCACAATATTGGCATTGTGCGTCACAACTATAATCTGCCGCTTGCTTTTTCTATCTCGCAACTGTTTGACGATCAAGTCATATATTAACTCGTTATCCAAATCATCTTCGGGTTGATCTAACAGAAGTGGTTCATCTCCATAAGATAGGATGAACGCCAATAGTGCAGCTGCTCTTTCTCCTTGTGACCCTGATTCCAAGGGTTTATTGGGCCTACCGTTAGTACTCAACAAGGTAATTTTCAAAGCATCCCCGGGAAACCATAGCGTGAGATCAATTATAGATTCTGATGTCAATTTTTCCAAATGGTTAGCAAACGCTTTATGCTCGGCTTCTCTTTTTCCATTGCGAATGGCCTTAATAATCTCCTTAAGCTTATGAATCTTATCACCCTCCTCCTGTTTATAGATTGCCTTCAAACTGTCAAAATCTTTATCAAAACGATTAGGACATTGTAATATACGTCGAATCTCTTTCTCAATGGTGTCCCAACTCTCTCCAAAAGGCTGGACTTGAATACTGACGAATTGATTACCCTGTAAAACAGAGGTCAAGAATTCTTGCCGTTTTTCCGAGAGTATTTTCCTGTTTTCTTTAATTTCCACAAACACTTTTTGTTTTTCATTCCCTAACTTATGCAAACTCACCTTATGCTCATTAATTGAATTTAACTCGTTTTGTCGGTGCTTTTGTTGTGCCAATAGCAAAGGGTATCTATCGGGATCTATACCTTGTTGTTCAAATTCGGAACGCAATCGCTCATACTGTGCCCTATCTGTCTTGAGTGCTTGCATCCAGTCTGCGGTATTTTTCTCAGTTTGCCACTCGGTAATAATCGAACTCGCCTTTTGAACTAATTCGCTTAATCTGTCGTGGATAGACTGCCAGTTTTCGTTTGTTGTTCCTAAAGTCGACAAAATATCCGTGTGTTCGCTAAAATGTTGCGTATTAAAATCGGCTGGAGCAATAGCATCTTGTGTCTTCAAAAGCTGATCGAGCATCTCCTCCCATTTACGTTCCAAACTTTCAAGTTCGTTTAACTGCTGCTGTCGCTCACGATAATTTTGAAGTATTTCTTTATGTCCCGATTTTTCGATCTGCTCAATCTGTCTTGTGTGATCGTTGAACTCTCCGCGCAGTCTGGTTTCCTCAGCGATTTTATCGTTCAACTCTCGTCGTTTACCCTCAATTTGTTTGTATCGGTTAACCAAGTCCCTAGTCTCTGTTTTAGATTTCTCTGCCTCTACTTTAGGTGCTTCATCAATAATTTCAATCAGGGCACTTGGATTCTTAGCTAATTCATAAATCTGCTTCTGACTATAAATACGGACCGGTAAAAGCGACTGAACGTCTCCATCAAAAGATTTCCAAGTCCCATCATCTTTTTGTTCTTCGAAAGACGGACAATCTGAATTGTGGGGGCAGTTCAAACGGTATTGCACTTCACCTTTGCGGTAGATTAACGATATTTTACTATTCTCAAGCAGTAGGTTATCCCCCCCTACATCAAAGTATCGACGAATTTCGTTTTTTAGTGGCACCGGAATGCCTTTAATATCATTACCGCGCTGTAGAACTAAACGCATGAACTCCAGCAATGTTGACTTGCCGGTGCCGCGTCCTCCAATTATCGTATTGAGAAACGGGCTGAATCGGCAATTAAGTGGCTTAGAACGTCCGATGTATTTCGTTTTACTAATTTCCAAACTTTTTATAAAGTATTCAGGAGGCTTGTTCGGAGTGTCATTTATATTCCGATTTACGGAAACATCACCGTCTTGTAGTGCAAGCTTTAGTCCTTCTATAGAAGGTTCATCCATTTTGACCCAAGTAAATGTGCCAAATGTCTCTTGACTGAAATCGTGTACATCAGACCCGATAATTTCAGTCCATTGTAACTTTTTGTCTATATATAATTGGGGTTTTTGATAATTGCTGTCACGTAACTCCATAGCGTAGATTTTTTCATTTTTCAATATATTTTCTAGTGTTTGTCCTTCAAGTTTAAACAAACCCTTTTTTGTATCCGCATGTGCAGGAATAGGAATACCACCTCGTTTTGCAATTTCATCCACGACATCAATAATACTTTTACGTGTCACACCATTGGTATCTCCTTTAGTCCCTTGATAATCAATTGCCCCGATTAACTCATCAATATGACTCTTATCCTTATCGCATCCAAAGATCGCTAATATATGAACATTTCCGTCTGCTGATATTTCTACACCTGGAAAGAGATACAAAGGCTTGTACCAATCTGGGTTTTTACTCTTTATATCCTTCAACGCCTTTTTCAAATCATCTATCCAGCCGCCGCTGTTATGGTCAGTAATTGCAACACAATAAATTCCTGCATCCATAAATGCTCTTAACCATGATTCATGTGTCATATTTTTGTCCCCGAAATCATCCGAGGCGGGTGTGTGTGTATGAAAATCAAATTTCCACCACTTTGCTCCCGCAAATTGAAACTCATTCATAACAGATACCTCCAATTTACTGTTGAGTATTTGATTATTACCCTAAAGATGAGTCGTTGGTAACCTTCCTTTTTATGTCCATAAATAGTATACTGCCATTGCAGTTTGGATTTCAAGAAATTTTATGAAATTCACGTGGGTAGAGATCACTCATCGTTAATTTCTACAGGCAGACTGTAAAGGCTCCTGTCGTGGTTTGAAATATAGGCATCTGAACGCCGGAAAAAGATACCAATGTTGCGAAAAAGATACCAAATGGTATCTTTTTTAGCTTTTTGGTATTTTTTCACATAAGGTTGGGAACCGAGTGCCTGTATGGGTTTGCAAGCGTTTTTTCGTGATGTTCGGTAGTAAAAAAAATGTTACCACGGCATGGAGTGTCGAAAAATGGACAATTGGATGTCTTTGTACTGAGCGTAGATCATCAGGCGATGGACTCGTTCCTACAGCAAGAGAGGTTTTCAGTTGTCCGAACCGGGATTTATATGAAATTTTTCTGTAGTTTGAAAACATTGGTGAGAAGCAACGCGTCATTATTCTTCAGACCGGTTCAACGCAATCCAGTCGAGTGCCTTTTTTTGGATGTCTACTGCCTGCTTCAACCTCCCAGCGAGTAGCTCCAGTTCCGCTATGCGTTCCGCAGCGGCATCGGACTGCTTACGATTGGATTCAAAGAGGGATGCCGCGTTTTCAAGGAGTTGGCGTTTCCACTGTGAGAGTTGTTCTTCGGTGATGTTATGTCGGCGACAGAGTACTGCTTTGGAACTTTCGCCGCTGAGTGCTTCAATAACGATTTCCGCTTTAAATTTGGGGGTGAATCCTTTGCGTTTTCGTTTGGTGCCCATCGGATGCTCCTTTCTATGAGACTGGTATTGTAGCGCGATCTTGGCTTGGAGTGTGGTCTAAATTTTCGATGGCATTACAGGTGTTATGCTTTGTTTTTTACCACTAATGATGGATAGAACATATTTTTTTCACATATCGATCCCAAGACACATACACCTCTTCTGGTAGGAGCGAGCTGTGCTCGCTATCTTTGTACCTATCAAATTTGGCGTGACACAGCACTATAACCTACCGAAAATACAGCGTCTCTTGAAAACTCAACACTATAATAACCAAGACCTCAAAACGGTTTTAATCAGAAATTCATTCAGATTCTTCATCGGCATAGCCACGACAGATTGAATCAGCAAGACGACTTCCGGCTCCAACCAATCGTGCTAAAACCCCAATCTGTTCCCGACAAGCGATATTATCAGTTGGCTCAGGATAATTGACTAAGTGATCAATTTCACCCCAAACCTCCTCAAGAAGGGTTCTAACTTGAATTTCACAGGAAACGGGTGAATCTGCTCTGGGCTTAATTACGTAGTGAACACTGGTATACAAACTCTCCTTCACCTCAACGTTCAAACCTTGATTTTCAAAAAAGCCGCGTGATTCTGGATCCCAAGTATAGGCTTTGGGTTCTTCATAAAGTATCCAGTCTTGGCTATCTAATCTTTGGTTTATTGCACGGTGAATCTGTGTGAATTGCGCTTGATACAGATGCAGCACTCGAACACCGGCGAGGTCAGTTACCCGATCGAAGATATTCTCTGGCGTGATTGGGTCTTCGGTTGACGACTTACGCTGGATTTTTCACGAAGGTGTAGTAAATCCTTCATCCGACTTCTGACAGAATGAACAATTTGTGGCGATTGGGTTAGGTCTGGGTGTGTCTCAAAGAAGCGAACCGTGTAATCACGAAAGAGATCTATATCATGGCGTTGACTTTGAACCTGCTCTATAATAGCTTCCATACTTGCGTCATCAACCATTATCGACCTCCAGTCGGTCCAAGCGAGTCAAGAGGTCTTTGGCGAAAATGTGGAAACCTGTTTGCGTGTTTTCATACGATTCTCTGTTGCGCAAAATAGTAATTTTGTCTTCTTTCTCTAGGTCTTCACAACTTGGGACTTTCCACATGGGTGTTCTGTATTTTTGCGCCACACTCGGAAGTATTGAAGGATAAGAGGGCATAATCGCTGTTCCACCGATGGGATCCTCTAACTGTGCTTCGGTTAGATGTTTCCTATGGTCAGCATCAATATATTTTTTAATCGTAGCGGGAATCTGTTTAGCATAGTTGTGATGTGCCCTGGATCTGCTGTATCTGTTGGCATTGAAAATTGTGAATCCCAAAAAACTGGCGAAATTCTTTGGGAAATAGCTTAACTTCGCATCGGAGAGTAGGTTAAAGATCGTATCAAAATCACGCTTCCATTCTTTAAGAGATTTGCCAATGTGCTGTATGCCGTAAAGAGTGAACATATCCGGCATACAAGGGATAAGCAACCCGTCTACAGTGGATATGATGACTTTATTAAGTATTCCAAAACTTGGGGACGTATCAATCACAACATAGTCATAGGCATACTTTTCTGCATACGCTTTGCAAAAATGTCGGATTTGTGTTACAGTCTGAATTGCAAGTAGATCTCCGCCATAAACATCGGTCCATCGACTCGCAATTTTGTCTCCATAAGTGTGTATTGAGAGTCTACCGGGAATCATTCCGAGGTTGTCATGTAGTTTAAGAGGTTTTGCAAGGGGCTCCGGTGGATCTGTTCCATCCTCAGTTGGTTTTAAAATAAAATGGATAGAACGAATATCACTCGCGATATCCTCAAAACCTACAGATTGTTGATATCGAGCATCAACAAAGTCGTCTATAAACGCATCTTCCTCCTGCCAGATATTGTGTAACTTTTCTGGATTCAAGCCAAATAATGTTAGATTCGACTGTGGGTCTAAATCAACAAGAAGGGTTTTATATCCCAACTCAGCGAGCGCGTACCCAAGGTGGTAGGTCAAAGTTGTTTTGCCAACACCGCCTTTATTGTTGAATACAGCGATTGATTTCATGTTTGTTTCCTCCTTTATCAATATGTGAAATACAGTAGTGTACCGACGAGATTGTGTGATTGTTGAATTCCTCTAAGGTGTTACAAGGAACTATATCCGAGTAAGTCAGCAAGCGTGGGATGTCAACAGTAGTTTTTCGTTTATCAGCGAATTCAGAGGATACTGTGAGCAAGTCTACGTCACTTAAGATTGGATATTCTCTTGTGCTGTGGCAGAAAGGGACAATATATAGGGGTTAGCAGGCACGAGAGTGTATCAGATATACGAAAAATAGGCAAGTCGCTGTAATGAATTTAGTCACCATACTCATCGTCAATCCACTCTATGAGCTGAGCCTCCCGGATTGCAATTTGCTCTGCATCCCATCCATAATTCTGAATCGTTATGGCAACCTCTTCTGCTATGAGAAGTCTCGTCTTAAGATAGGCATCAGCCTTATCTTTTGGATCTTTATTGCCGAGCTCCGAGTTTTTATGAGGTGGTAAAAGTAATAGGTTTCCGATTGAATGGACAGAAACACCAACTGTCCATCCTTTTGACTGGGGCAGAATGTGTTCAATAGAATTGGTAGTGGACTCCTGCCAAATCTGATTCCATTCCTTTTTAGAGAAGGTTTGACCGCTGCTTTCGGCAAGGTGTTCCTCGTATCTCCATAGCACATAACGGAGTTCTTCCTGCCAATCGGTATAACAGTTAGAATAAATTTTAATCTTACAGCCTGCCCTGAGTTTGCGTATCTTTTTCGAGACTTCACTGCTACTCAAATCTAAATTATTCAGGATTTCCCTCGCCAACGTAACAAAATCTCCAATCCGGCCTCGCGCATCTTCGTCACCTAAACCGAAAATTCGGAAGACTGTTTTTTCCCATTGCTCAAGCAGCTCTCTCTCTTCTTTTTCAGGAAAACCACGCAATATAATAGAAACGGCAAGTAACCTCGCATGCTTAACGTTGATTATAGGTCTCCTTATTTCCGAATAAAGTCTATTGACAGCTGTAACAACTCTTACGAGCCACTCTGAGATTTTAATGGCTTTGGCAGCGTCCGTTTGCACTTCAGACATCAATGCACTCACTGCCTTGTTTTCATTAGAAACCCTTTTGCCACTTTGATATTTCAGTGTTGCAGCGAATGTAAGAGCTTCCGTGTCTATACCTTCATGAAGTCCTACGATTCCGTAGAATTCTCCCCAAATTTGATGAAGATCATCTATATGTTCGTCACGATTGCCTTGATTTTTGGTAAAAACGACTTTCATGAGACTGTTCTTGAGTCTCGCTAACCAAGAAACCTGAAGCCCTCTATTGTTCAGCACCTCAAAAATGGTATGGGCTTCTTCTTCATCATTGGTCTCCTGAAATATAAACCAGAGTTGGTTCTTGAGTAGGTGTAAGAGTTCAATTGGATTTCCCCACCGACTGACAAAATTCTGACACTCTTTCATTGCCCTTAATAATTCGCGGTCTGCAAGGGTTAGAGCATCTGAAACCTCCGGGAGTGTCCCCTCTCTCAAAAAGCTGGAAAAGTATAGGCTGCGATCATGGTTAGTTTGTAGTAAGACTAAACTCAACTTATCGGGTTTGACAAGAAGTTCTTGAAGTTGTCGCAGTTCTCGTTTTAGTTGTGTTCTTGTAATAGTCTCACCTTCATCATCATCATTCATGTCGCTGGAAGGCGAGAAGATAGGTGGTTCAAGAAGAATCACATCTGTTTTAGCATCTTTCAACAACGATGCCAGTTTTTCTGCAATTGCCTTCAATATTATCACAAGCGTTGTCAATCGCTGTTGCCCATCTACAATATCTATTTTGTCATATTTATCTGTTACGATTCTGACGGTATCATTCTCTTTATGCAGTCCGACCACTGTTGCCATAAAATGAGAAGTTTCAGAAGATGACTTCAACCTGCGAATATCATCGAACATATCACCTCGCTCTTTGGATCTCCATGAATAGGTACGTTGATAAGGCGGAATTCGGAATAGACGTTTTTCAAGCAGTTCGGCTAAGGTCAGGAATTTGGGTGGAACATTAAACATTTTCAGGGACATCCTTTCAAATTTTCAGTACTATGTTGAGGGAAAGCAGTCCACGCCCGCTTACCGTACTTTATAAGCAGACGGTTGAGAAGGTTTGGGTTCACCGGCGTTTTATTTTCTACCGATAGAATCATACCCTAATTGTAACATTTTTTTCTGCGTTTGCAAGGAAAAACGACAAAACCTACTCAATCTCAGAAGGCAACGCCTCAATGATTTTGGTGGATTCGACGCTGACATAAACGATGCGTTCTATTGCTGTGATGAGATCGCGGGGGTTCTCGAACCAGCCGTTTGGATCGTTGAGGATGCCACTGTTCTTTTCTGGCGGGGTGATCTTATAACGGTTGATAAACCATTCCAATGGTGTTTTACCATCAACAAGGTAATGATGAGCGTCATCTGGAATACCTGTTAAACGGATATGCTCGTTTATGATGAGTGTGTTCTTCGTGTTTTTGTCAGCGAATCGTATTGCACGCGTCCCAAGCAGAAAATACTCCGGTTTTTCCTCCCAAAGTAAGGACGGCGTGACGGGTTCAACTTCAAGGTCTGGATATCGTTCGCACGTTTCGTAATTGAGATGAAGGGATGCAAGGACTGCTCCTGCTTCCATGAAAGCATAAAAGTCGGGAGCATAAGGAATACGAGGTAGCGTCTTCGACAAATCATTTGCGAATTCTTCCCGATAACTCGGGGCATGTAGAATGCCGTAGACGTAATCAAAGATGTCGTCTTTAGTGATAGCGTCATCGGCATAATGCTCGCGGAAGGCACATAATGCCGTGTCTGGAATGTTATCAATACGCTCTGGTATCTCCTCATCCATGAGTTGATCAGCGTTTGTAGACTGTAGATATCGCCATCGCGGGAAACACTGTGAACCAGAATCAAAAAAATTGAGATCTAGCATAGTATCAGTAATCATTACAGAAAATGGAACTCTTGCGCCTCTGTTGGGGAGGCATATTACACGGTTTTCACTTGAACTGTTTGGGAAAATCCGATCCATCTGGTACTTGCAATGTATAAACGTGTAGTCGGCATAGCAATTGGTTGCAACGAATGGGCGGTACATAACTGTTCGGAGGTAATTATCATCAAAGTCTGTCTTTTTCTTCCGTTTCAAATTGTTCATGAGTTCACGATTCCACTTACTATTTGAATTGTGCTGTTGTGTTATCTCCTCTACAACAGTCTTTAACGCATTTTTATCCGATAATAGTTCAGGATTTGCTTTGAGTGTTGTTCCAAATTCTGAAAGTGCAGTGAGGTAATCCTTTGTCATCAGTCGCGCATTTTCCAAGAGGGTATCGCGCGAGAAATTGTAGAGATAGGCATCTCGGTTTGTTGCCCAACCAAGTGAGTATAACCTAAATATAGCGTCATCAGTTTTTCCTGCTTTTGCCTCTTTTGTGCCGAGTGGATAGAATTCCGTAAATGCATCACTGCGTTGTCCAATCCATTCATGATACTTATTAGGTTTGATGGACTGCCAATCGCTAAATCCTGAAATTGAAACTGTCTCTTTCAATTTCTCCAGTTTTTTCTCACCTCTAAGTTCACCACCTATATCTCGATACTTTATACTACACTCACTATGTTCGGTATTTAGGTTCTTGACTAAAATGGTAATAGCAACGGGGGACTGAGTAGCATTATCAAAGACTCCCCCGCCTTGGTAACGCCCTTGCTTTCCACGTATTCTTGCATTTCCGAGTAGGTTCAGAACATAAATTGAACTGAATTCCTCTGCCAAGCATTCCCGTATCCCCGTTTCGGCGTTTCCATCAATCCACGAAGCAGGAGTGACAAACGCTATGATTCCGTGTTCACTAATTCTATCAGATGCCCACCGGATCGCCATCTTATATGTATCGTAGAGGTACCTTTTCAGCGTTGTAGTCGTGCGGTCTGCATACGTATCCGTTATCCGTTGTTCAAGTTCAGGGTATTCCACATTTGGGTTGTCATCCGTTGCATTTTTTTGTCCTGCCGACCACGGTGGATTGCCAACAATAACCTCAATCGTAAGTTTCTGTTGACGCTCGGCGCGCTCGTTATTTTCTACCATTCGCTCCTTTGGGAAAAGCGTTGGCTTTTCGGATTTATTCAGGTTGAAGGTATCTGTCAGGATAATACCCTCAAAAGGCTCATATCCTTTGTCTCCGCCGCGTTGTCCTCGGAATGCTTCTTCGATGTTGACAGATGCGATGTAGTAGGCGAGCAGGAGAATCTCGTTTGCGTGGAGTTCTTTGCGGTATTTCCGTTCGAGGTCCTCGGGTTGGATAAGTCCAGATTGCAGGAGCTGCACAATGAATGTGCCGGTGCCGGTGAATGGATCAAGCACATGGACATTTTCGTCACTGATGGTTTTTCCGAACTCCTCCTGTAGAACGTCGTTGACGCTATGCAAAACAAAATCCACGAGTGGAATCGGTGTGTAGGCGATACCGAGTCGATCCGCCTCTTTTTTGAGTGCCTTTTTGAAGAATTGCTCGTAGAGATCCGATAACACCTCTTGCCGTCCGTGGCTACTCTTGACACCACTGGCACGCGACCGGACGCTGTCATAAAAGCCTTGCAAATCGCGTGTCTCGCTCTCAAGTCCGAATTCCGCGAAGTCCTTTTGCAGGTTATCCAAGGCATTTGCGACAGGGTTACCCGATGAAAAGTCGTAATCCACAAAAAGCGCGTCGAAAACGGGGCTGGTCAGGATGTGTTGCGCCATCATATCAATAGCATTGTCGCGGGTGATCGATGTGTTGATGGTCTTTTTCAACTCGTTGTGGAAACTTCCAAACCGTTTGCGCAATGTCGCGTTTTCGGAATTATTCAGTAGATTTTGGATACGGTCAACGAGTCGTTCAAAAATCTCCGCTACATCCTTTGCCCAGTTCTCCCAATATCGTTTATCGCCACACTTCTCCACAATTTTTGAGAGTATCGCGTCAACGGGAATTTCAATCGGCATAAGTGTCAGTTGTTCACCCACCCAATCGGGATCACCATCTCCGCCTCCACCAATGACGATAGAATCCGGGAGTTTTTTATTTAGGTCGATACTGTTGATTTGACCATCGAACCTGTCATCGTGTGAACGGAGTGCGTTGAGAACGCTCCAGACATTAGAGAACCGTTCATTGTCATTCAGTGCTGCAGCGGGGTCTTGATCGTCGGGGATGGCGACGGGCAATATAACGTACCCGAATTGCTTTCCCGGTGCCTTCCGCATGACGCGTCCGACAGCTTGGACAACGTCGATATGGGATTTTCGGGGTTTATAGAAGATTACAGCGTCAAGGGCAGGGACATCAATACCCTCGGAAAGGCATCTTGCATTCGAGAGGATACGGCAAACGTCTTTGCCATCACTATCGTCTTCGCTATCGTCGTAGTTCTCGTTTTTCAACCAATCGAGGCGTGTTTTTCGGTTCAGAGCGTGAACGGTTCCGTCAACGTGCTCGGTTTCGCATAAAAAGTTGGTAGGCTGTTCATCCTCTGGCAGTTTTTCAAGGGCATCCTCAATAATCTGATTCCAATAGGTCTTGAGAGCTTTCGACTCGTCAATTCTGTTTGTGAATGCGATGACGCGTTTCAGGGGTCTGAGCGTTTCGTCGTCTTTCTCTTTGTTTTCAGGATTTTGTAGTGCGCGCCAGCAGCCGATGATTCGGGTTGCGTCGTTTATGTTGATTTCGCTACCGTACTTGCCGGTGTTGCCTGCGAGTTTTGCATTGACTTCATGTTCCGATATGCCGAAAATAGCGACTTTGTAGTCGGAAAGTTCACCGAGTTCAACGGCTTTGGAGAACGGGAGTCGATGGAACTGGGGACCGTATTTTTCTTCGTCGTCCATAGAGAAAACTTCCACGTTATAGTCCGCGGCTTTTTTCCTTGCGTTTTCGGTATAGAGTCGGGGTGTAGCAGTCATGTAGAGCCGCTTATTTGCGCGAATCCGTTCGGCATCGTGTACAAGAACAAAATGCGAGGTTTTATCGCCCGGTTTATCTACACCGGTTGTTCTGTGTGCTTCATCGCAGAAGATAATATCAAATTGCGGGGCACCGCTGTTCTGTACTTCTTCAATGAGTGGTAGCGACTGATACGTGCAGAAAACGACCGTCATTTTGCCAGTGTCAGGTTTATGCAATGCACGAGAGATTTCTGACGGGTCTGTGGTAACGGGAATTTTGAGTTCTTGAATAGATGAATCTTCGATAGTGTCGCCAGTGTCGCCTGCGTATTTATCCGAGCAGATACCAACATAACTGTGTGGTACGCCGCGTTGTTCCGACCATTCTCGCATCGCCTGTGAAAGTAGACTGATAGAAGGCACGAGGTAGAGAACTCGTCCCTCAGTTCCGGCGACTTCCTCTGCGATTTTCAGTGCTGTGAAGGTTTTACCGGTTCCGCACGCCATAATCAGCTTGCCGCGGTCGTATTTTTTGAAGCCGTTGATAACGTCGTCGAACGCTTCTTTCTGATGGTCTTTTAGGTGGAATTTTCTCTGTTTATAGGTGAGTTGTTGAGGGGCTTGTATGCTTAGATCGGGCCATTCAAAAGGGCTGTCTTCGAGATCGCGGAAGCGGATGATTCGGAATTTCTCGCCTAACGGCTCTATAGTTCTAAGGGCGTTTTCACCTAATTCACCACCTGTATTTACTAAGATTCGCGAGGTAAAAATTTCGCTTGCGGAGGCAGAGATGAATGAATCGATGTGTGGTTTTGAAACCCGTGTATCTTCAGCATAGCATTTGCACTGGATGGCGCAATATGTGCCATCGTGTTTTTCAGCAACGAGGTCAACGCCTATATCTGTGCTGTCGAATTCTGTTCGGAGTTGTGCCCACTGTTTCCAGAGGTAGACTTCGGAAAACTGGTCTTTGTAGTCGGGGTCTTCGGTAAAATATTTCTGCATCAACTGCTCGAAAAGGTCGCCCTTTTGGCGTTCTGATCGGGCGTGCTCGCGGATGTAATTGAGTACACTTTGGAAGCCGAGGTTGACTTTTGTGTTTTCGCTTTCGATTCCTAAATAGCCTTGTGTCGTTATGGTGCCTTTGTCCAATAGTATTGGTTCTAAGTCTTGGTTATTTTTAGATATAGGTTCAGTATCGCTAAGCACAGGAGGCATCTCGGTTTCAAGATTAAGACTTTCACCAGGGGTTGGAAGCATATCTTTGGGGACTTGATTTGCTTCGATGGATTCAATCTGCGGTGAGGTACGGTTGTCATAAGGGAACCTTACCTGAAATAGGCAGTCACTTTCAGGGTAGGCGAATGCGTCATGAAGGTCGATCGTACCAGATCGGATCAGATTAAGGCGTTCAAGAGAAACTTCTACGTAGAGCCAAGTTTCATGTTGTTCATTTTCATCCGCAGCAACGACAAGGTGAAGATGACCTGCTGCATTTTTACATGCAAAAAGGATAGGCTGGTCGTAGTAATCGTAGATTTCTATGATTTCAAGTTTGCCTAATTCTGAAATATTGAGTATATCAGCCATCTTTCGTGTCCTACCTGAATTATTGTTCTTTTGATTCACCTATTACCTTAAAAACGGTCCAAGGCTCTGCTCTAACAGGCACCCACCAAGTATGATGAGATTCTTCCTTTGACGGTGTATTTTGAATCATGCCAAACTTTGCATCAAGCTCACCTTCAGCTATTTTATGTTTACCGAATTTCCGCTTATATCTATCTTTGAGTCGCTTGATGTCTTGTAGGTCTGTATAGACAGAAAGCCCACAGCTTTTACAAACCGTAGTGGTTGGTTTATTCGTGGACCAACGAGGATTTTTTTCAAAAAGTGTTTTGAAATCTTCCGCCTGTGCTGGATCGTTTCGCACAAGGCGGTAAATTTTACCGGAAGCAGGTTTGGCTTCTGCAGGTGGACAGTTCTCTGGATAAAAGTGTGGCCATTCCAATTTGGGGTATCCCTTTCATTTTGCACGCGATAATTGTCAGGTATTATGCTTTGTTTTTATCACTTATGCAAATTATACTATATTTTTCATAGCAAAGCAAATAGATGATGTCTAAAGTTATAAAAACCAAAAATTGTACTGCCATCGGAAATTCGGGCCACTCTCTAAACCAAGATTGAGGTAAAGATTTCGCTTGCGGAAGCGGAGATGAATGAATCAATATGTCCTTTTGAAATCCGAGTGGTTTCTGCATAGCATTTGCACTGGATCGCGCAAAATCCGCCATCGTGTTTTTCAGCAACGAGGTCAACGCCTATATCCGTACCATCAAATTCTGTTTGGAGTTGCGCCCACTGTTTCCAAAGATAGACTTCGGAAAATTCCGCTTTGTAGTCGGGATCTTCGGTGAAATATTTCTGCATCAGCTGCTCGAAAAGCTCGCCCTTTTGGCGTTCTGAGCGGGCGTGCTCGCGGATGTAATTGAGTACACTTTGGAAGCCGAGGTTGGTTTGTCTGCTTTCGCTACCGATTCCTAAATAGTCTTGTGTAGTTTCTGACATACAGGTTCCTTTTCTGTCCTGTTTCAATGGTGTAAAATTGATTCTCCTGATGTTGTATTTAGTAAATCACATCTGTTCTCGCGTGTCAATAAAAAAATGTTGGTGTGTGTTAATTTCACCGGCAACTGAAACTTGACAGATGTCACTTTTTACAACGTTTTTGCATTACTGAAACAACTAATGGAAGCGAAGACATAAAAACATTAATTCCAGAGAAGCACACGTTCTCCAAACCAATATTCTTGAAAAATAAATGAACAACAATGATAAACAGGAGCGTAGGAGTGACAACCAACAATATACGGGACCAATCTGTCCAAATTATCCACAAATA
>VYCT01000167.1:15866-16665 GCA_009843785.1 Candidatus Poribacteria bacterium
GTAATTTGTTATTGGCTTTATTTTTTTGTCAGAATTAAAATTTTCATATTTAAGAGGATGCCCTGACATTTCTTCTGCTTTTTTCAGGTAAAAGTTTCTTCGATATGAGTCATTGTCCATTGCTATACCAATTCCTACTTGCCATATAACATATATAATGTGGATACATAGCACCAGGGCATATAGTATAATGCCTTCCCATAATTCAAGATTTACAGAATCTTTCGGTATAATAGATTTGAAAAAATCGTGAATAGAATTTTGTCGTTTGCTAAGTTGGTAAAGCGCGAGCACGAGTAGTGTGATATATGAGATAAAAATCCTAAACTCAACAGTCCGCCTTTCTTCCATTCTCTTTACGCCAAACTCCGCAAGGGATAATATTCTTTGAAAACTATCTACAGAGTTGCTCTTGTTGGAATTGGCTTGATTATTCATATTAGAAACCTCCTTATTAAATGTCCGTTCTTCCACCAAACGGATCAACGCCTCCCGTTCATCCACAGGACGACGGTGTAAACGAACAGCATATCGGACAGAAGAGGCACAGGCTAACGGTCTCCTATGCTACAAGGGATACGCGCCACAGACTAACAGTCTATGGTACAGGGGTCTTCTTTTAATAATCGCGCGTCAAAAACTTTACACATCCGCTGAAGTATCAGTTTGTAAAGAATTGGACATTGTTTCCTGTACCCACTCTTCAAGATTTGGCTGTTGATGTTGTGACAGGTAATCTTCAGGTTGTAGTGCCATCGCTTATTAGGGCCGGATTTCCGTAAAGTTAAGACAAGTTTTT
>VYCT01000345.1:0-7910 GCA_009843785.1 Candidatus Poribacteria bacterium
AAGTTATAAGTTAAGAGACGTTTTGATTAAGTCAAGATACTCTTTTAACGGATAACCGGTGACTGATACTTATCCTACTGATAACTGAAATCCAAACGATAGTTTCTTAACTGAAAACTGAGTACCGACAACCGAGAACGAATAAATGATTTGGCATATCACAAAACGTGAACTTTATGATAATCTCAATAGCCTCCGATTTGCACTGGCAACAGTATTGCTTTTCGGTTTGATGTTGACCAATGCCGTTGTGCATCTCCGAGAACACCCTATGCGGATGCAGAAATATCATGATGCCGTCACAGAATCGCAGAACCGCTTAAGTGCTCGGACGAATCTGTATGACCTCGCACAACGGGGGCCCGGACTGCTTTACAAAAAGCCGTCATCGCTTCATTTCTGTGCGGATGGCGGGGACATCTTTTTGCCAGATGCTGTCCATATACACCTCCGGCGGATCGCCGATGGCTTAGATGGGTTCTGGCAGTTGGATTATCGTCCTGCAACTCACAATTCAAGAAATATTCGGCCGGACACTATCAAAGTAGATTGGGGATTTGTGATCGGGTACGTCTTGAGCCTCATCGCGATCCTATTCACCTTTGACTCGATTTCCGGCGAACGCGAGCACGGTACACTACGTTTGATGTTAGCGAATTCGATACCGCGCCATACTGTGTTGATTGGCAAATTCTTAGGCGCGTTGGTAAGTATCAGCATCCCATTTACGCTCGCGGTGTTGATGAACCTATTGGTAATTTCTACAGCCAGCGATGTTCAACTTGGCACCGATGCATGGAACCGTTTAGGCATTATTTTCTTGATTGCGCTTCTGTACTTGTGCCTGTTTCTTGCCTTAGGATTGTTAGTCTCGTCGCGTGTGCAGCAAAGCGCAGCGAGTCTTGTGATACTTTTATTGACATGGGTTATTTTTGTCGTTTTTATGCCGAGTACACTCGCTTCCATTGCCAGCGGATTTTCAGCACCCATGACTTATGATGAATACTGGGAACGTCGACAACAACTTTATATTCAACTCAGTGATGAATATGTTACTCGTTTGCAAGACGCGCGTGAGCATCCAGTGAAAAGAATAGCCTTAGGGGGTGAATACGTCCTTAAAGACGCAGCAGCGCGGGGACGTTTGAGCGAAAATTTTTTAGACCAGCAGCACGCCCAAATTCAACTGGGACGTTCCGTCACCCGCATCTCACCGGTTGCGATTGTGCAGTACCTTCTTGAGGTTTTTGCTGGCACAGGCTTTGAACGGCATCAACAATTTGTGGAGAACGCGCAGCGTTACGCTCGTGAATACCGAGAATTTGTTACAGATATGGATAGAGCAGATCCCGAGAGTCCCCATATCATTGGGGTGCGTGAGGGAATGTCCCAGAAGCCTGTTAGCCCGGAGGCAATCCCAAAGTTTGAAGATACACTCAATCTGAGCCGTGATTTCAATGCTGCGGCTATAGATTTACTTTTCTTGGCCCTGTTTTTTGTCCTTCTATTCTCAGGTGCGTATATGGTGTTTGTCCGCATCGAAATATAACAAAAACTGACTACCTAAGTAAAGGAGAAATTGTGCAACCGCAAAATGTGATACACATTTTGATTAAATTATTATATTCTTTATTAATCTCCATCATAGCTTTTGCAACGAGCGTCCCTGCTGAAATAGCAAATCCGCAATATCGTTACGCAGAGCAACTATTTGAATCGGGTGATTATCAAGCTGCAAGGCTTGCGTATAAACGGCTGCAGTTTTATGATCCTGATACAGAATTCAGGGATACAGCGGATTATCGGATCGCACAGACTTATTATTATCAGAACGAAGCGACACGTGCTGAAGGGTTGTTTCGCAAGTTTTCAACGGTTCACCCGAATTCACCTTTGCGGTTTCAGAGTCAGTTGATGCTGGGGCAGCTGCATTTTGATGCCGGAGAGTATTCGCTGGCGCGGACGACCCTCTTTGAACTCCTGAACGTCAGCAATGACCCAGAAATCGTTGAAGCAGCGCACTATCTACGCGGCTGGTGCTACATCCATACAACCGATTGGAACAAGGCGATTTCAGAATTGCGGCAGGCAGATACATCTCAGAGCGGAAAAAGCGTACGTGCATTGGCGGAGACACTTCTTGAAGAAACACCGTTACTGACGAAATCGCCACAGGTAGCAGGTTGGCTTTCCACAGTCGTTCCCGGAAGCGGGCAACTCTATGCAGGAAAAATCAAAGAAGGTATCTTTTCTGCAGCCCTCAACGGAACGCTCATCTATCTTGCAGTCGATGCTATCCGTGAACGCCGATATGTTGACTGCGCCGGTATTTCTTTACTTGGATGGCGATTTTACTGGGGCAATCGAACGGATGCCCAGCGATTTGCCGCCGAATATAACAAACACCACGAGCAAGCATTCATTGAAACATTGAAGCGTCAGGCTGAGAGCGTCCGCCCCCATTAACCTCGAATTAATTACGACACGAGGATAGTTTACCACTCTGCCTGTTTAAGGAATTCCAATGCCATCAAGGTGTGCCCTTCCGCATTTGGATGAACACCATCTTGGGTCGTCCAGAGTGCTCCGGGACGGGCAGCGACTGCGCTATCAAAAGCGGCATTCGTTGGTATCAGTTTTGCTCCGAATTCCTCAGCGAGCCTATGAATGCTTGCATTGTAAGCGTCTACGTCCAATGGGCGCGGTGCATCAACATCTTCTTCAATATAGAAAATTTCAAATAGAAAAAGGGACGCATCTAACTCGGTTTTTGCGCGCGTGAGAATCCGTCGATAGCACGCTTCCCAAACCGGCAGATACTCTTCCGATGAAACACCTTCTCCATGCTGTCGGCTGGCATTGTTAATACCAATTTTCACCGAGAGCCATTTCGGTGCTTCGGCAATCACATCGGTGTCCCACCGATTTTCCAACCCCTCAACGATATCGCCACCGATGCCTTTGTTGACATAAGTAATGTCGCGTTCGGGGTATTTTGCGGTGATGAGTTCAGTTATTTTGCGGACGTAACCGTGTCCGAAAGGCGCGTGTTCATTTCGCCGTCCGCAATCGGTAATACTATCGCCAATAAAAAGCACTTTATCTCCAGACTGAAACAACAAATTATTCACAAAGTGTCTCCCATATGTGATATACTGAATTAGAAGTTATCAGTCATCAGTTTTTAGTACTCAGTCAAAGAAACGTTTAATTGAACAGAACACCTCTTAACTGACGACTGACAACCAATGACTATAATTTAGCACACTTTGGACGGAATGCCAACATGAAAAACATCGGCGTATTACACGTTATCACGGATACAACGCTGCAATCCCGATTCACACATGCGGAACTGGCGGAATTGGCAATCGAGGGCGGTGCGGACACGGTACAATTCCGCCAAAAGCACGGAACGACGCGCGAACTGATAACAACAGCACAGAGCATGCAAACGGTATGCGCGCAGCACAAGGTGCCGTTGATTGTAAACGACAGAGCAGATATCGCACTCGCTGTTGGTGCGACAGGCACACATTTCGGACAAGATGACATGCCTGTTTCTATTGGGCGGCAGATCCTCTCTACAAAAGCCATCATTGGGGCATCCGCCCGAACTGAGGAAAAAATACTTGCAGCTATTTCCGAAGGTGCCGACTACATTGGGTTTGGTCCCATCTACGGCACCACTTCAAAATCAGATGCTGAAGCAGCGAAAGGTTTAGAACGACTCCGCCGGATGTGTAACATCGCAGCTTGCCCAGTTATCGCGATCGGTGGTATTACTGTTCAGACTGCTGGAGAGGTCATCCGGACAGGCGCACACGGCATCGCTGTGATCTCTGCTGTTTGTGCGCATCCTGAACCGACTGTTGCTACACAGGCACTGCTGAACGAAATTCATGGAGCAAAGTAAACCAAAAAATGGAAGCCGATATGAGCGATATAACCAACATTGAGTACGCTACTAAACTGTTCAAAGAGATTGACGAAATCTATCAGCCAGATTTGGATAAAATCGACGAGGCATTAGTCCAGAAATGGTGGCATGAGCAACACTTTTTTGATACCAATATGAAGGCAATTGATAGACGGGCAATTCGTGTGCTGAAACCGGGGATATGGAATCATAATGAGGGACCGGATTTTATGCACGCTGAAATCGAGATTGATGGTAAACTTCATGTCGGCGATGTCGAAATTCATGTCCGATCTTCAGAGTGGTACGCCCATAAGCACCATCTCAATTCCAGATACAATCGCGTTATTGTGCACGCGGTACTTTTTAATGACGACTTCAATCTACGAACGCGGCTTCAGAATGGGAAACGCATTCCAACCGTAGAACTGCTGAAATGGGTTGCTGTAGATACAGGGGATCTATACGACGACACCAAAGACACAACAACCGATGGCTTGTGTCGGATAACGGGAAAGCAGTTGAATATAGAAACCTTGAAAGGCGTTTTTGAATCGCTCGGACGCGAACGGTTTCTGGAAAAGACGGAGTCAATGCGCTTGTTAAGAACACGCCTCGATTTTGAGCAACTCCTCTATGAAGGTATCATGGAGGCACTCGGGTATGAACGCAATAGCAAGGCGTTACGCGAGTTAGCACAACATGTCCCTTTTGCCGACCTTGATCAAAAATCTGAGTTAGAAATCCAAGCGACGCTCTTTGGGGTTGCCGGACTCTTGCCATCACAACGGGAAAAACTATTACCATCAGAAGTGACAGACGATCCAAGCATTGTCGCATTAGAAAAGTTGTGGTGTGCATCGGCATACGCGGAACTACCGCCACGTATGACAGAGGCACGTTGGAGTTTTACTGGCAGACCCCTGAATCACCCGACGCGACGTATTGCCGCAATGAGCCAGTTAATTCATCACAGTCAAGGCAGCTTGATGATGTACTTTCTGCCAACCTGTGAAAAAGCAGCAACTGCTGATACACCAAAGGCACTGAAAACTATCGAAAAAGAACTCCGCTCACTGCTGACACTTGAAACCACTGGCTATTGGGAAACACATTCTAACTTTGGGACAGACAGCCGCAAAGCAGTTCTAATCGGCAATAACCGGGCTGTGGACATTATTATCAATAAAATCTTACCAGTCGCCTATATCTGGGCAGTCGAAGCCGGAAGTCAGAAACTGCAGGAAGGGGTGCTACGACTCTACAGCGTTGGTTCCAAATCAACAGGGAACAAGATTATCCGTAAAGTTGACGAACAGATTTTCACTGAAGTACAGCAGATGCGTCATTTAAAACCGACAGCCAGAGTTGAGCAAGGCTTCATCCGCCTTTATAAGAACTACTGTGCGGATCAACTCTGCGACCTCTGCCCTATTTTGGAACACGATGCGGTGCTCCCGGAGGAAAATTAGCATGGGTTCGCAAGTTAACCCTTTGACGGACGAATCCTATTGGACAACGCTTTGGGACGGGCAGCAACACAAGGTTCGTCATCTACGATGGGCTTATGTCGCAAATCGTCAACTCGCGAAACTGTTCCGCCGCGCGCTCACAGACTTCAAAAATCCAACGCTGGTTGAACTCGGATGCGCCGATTCGCTGTGGCTTCCCTACCTTGCTAAGAACTATAACAGCGACTGTTATGGCGTTGATTTTTCAGAACTGGGGTGCCAACTCGCACAACGCAACCTTAGTCTCGCAGGTACCGAAGGGACGATCATTTGTGAAGATGTGTTTGCATTCGCTAAAGCGCACCGTGTAACTTTTGACTTTGTTTACTCAATGGGGCTGATTGAGCATTTCAGTACGCCGCACGCGATTTTGGAAGAGATGCACAGTCTCCTTAAACCGGGTGGAACAATGCTTACGGTAACACCAAATTTACGCGGTATGTATACACCGATCGCACGCGTCGCGAGTCCAAAACTCCTCGCGACACACAAGGTAATTCCACCCTTAGAACTTGCTACAGTGTTGCGAGAGACCGGATTTCACGTTACGGAATATGGATACACAGGCGGTCCGTTGAAACTGAGTGTTGTCGATTATTCACCGTGGCGGGCAGTCATCGGCAAGTGGGGACATGAGGTGCTCTGTAAATGCGTTAATCTGACAGATATTGTTGTTGGTAACCTATTAACAGCACTTCAGGTGCCAAACCAGCAGTTGACCTCGCCTTACGTGTATGCACTCTGTACAAAACCAACAGTAGGTGATTCAAGAACATGTTTTGTTTTTTGAAGGTATTACCTAACTAAAGGAGATTAACCTATGTTTCTCCGTTTGTTTGCATGGTTCTGTATTTTGAACCTCGTTTTGAGCGTAATGACTGTAAAAGCGGCTCAAATTGCCGTTGTTGATTTTGCTGACCAGTGGACAAAGGTTGATGCCTTGCGTCAGACACTGGATAAATTCAAAGTTGAGTATGACGATCTGACAAAATCGCTTGAAGGTGGGAAGCTACCTTTCAAAGCAGAACATAAAACTTTCTTAATCGGTAGTATGGTGACCAATAATGCTGAACTTCATCAAAGCCTCGACAAGAATGCAAAAGCGATTCAAGATTTTGTCGAAAATGGTGGTATCGTCTGGGAACCGACCCAAGCTGATCAGAACGAAGCGAATGTGGATTGGTTGCCAGATGGATTAAGTTGCGTTCGGACTGACGCTGATCTTCCAGATGTTAAAATACTGGCAGCAGACCATCCGCTCTTTAACGCACCAAACCGTATAACTGAGAAAACGTTTAAAGACTGGGGGCACCAAGGTTGGCCTACTGTTTGGGAAGTCATCGGTTCTCAAAAGGGATTTGACGTGCTGATGGAAAGTGGGGGACGACCTGCCATTATGGAAGCAGAATTTGGACAAGGTAAGTTTCTGATGATGGCAATTGCACCTGATAAATACCATATCGCAGGTAACGATGACCACACGAAAGACATGGCAAAACTTTTCATGGAGAATTTGCTGTTCCATGTTGAAGAATTTGCTGCTGTCAAAGCAAGTGGTAAGGTCACAACGACGTGGGCGAAACTAAAAATGTGACAGGAGATAAATTATTTTGTTCAATCTGCCGATGCTTTTGTGTGTGATCGGTGCGCCACCGGAGCCAGCGGTGAAGGAGTCGAACACGGATCCAATCTTGCTCGCTCATCGTGGTTTGGTAAGACACGCGCCTGAGAACACTTTGCCCGGTTTTGCCGCCGCTATTGAATTGGGACTGTCGATCGAGTTGGACGTCTACCAGACACGCGACGAACACCTTGTAATCATCCACGACAAGACTGTGGACCGCACAACCAACGGCACCGGCGAAGTAGTTAATATGACGTTGGCAGAAATCCGCAAACTGGATGCCGGAAGTTGGTTCGATCCACGTTTCACCGGCGAGAAAGTACCAACATTGGAAGAAGTGTTCCAACTCATTCGCGAGCGTCAGCGAACGCCGTTGACCATTGGACTGAATATGAAAGTCATCTCGCCGGGGATTGAACAAAATATCGTGCAGCTCGTTGAAAAATACGACATGTTCGATCAACTCTTCGCCTTCGGTCAGCCCATTGATTCGACGCGTCGCTTCAAAGAAACCAATCCAAAGCTGCGGACGACAACGCAACATATTCGTGATATTGAGCAGTTCAACGCAGACCTGCGGGATCCACTGGCTAACGATCTATGGGTAGTATTCGTTCCGGATGCAAAAGCCGTTGAGCAGGCTCGTCAGCTCGGTAAGCGTGTCTGGATCAGCTTGCACATTGCTGAAAATCAACCCGACACTTGGGACAAAGCCCGCGCCAGTAAAGTGGACGGTATTTGTACCGATTGGCCGCTGGAGTGCTGTCTACATTGGCGTTTCGCTGAGAAACCTCAACGCAATGAATAATAGCCAATCAAAATCTCTACAAAAAATTTCAAATCTCTTTTGATTATT
>VYCT01000345.1:7920-13864 GCA_009843785.1 Candidatus Poribacteria bacterium
AACGTGGTTAAGAGGAATTCCGCTAATTCCGGCACCATTATTTACTCAAACCCTCAATCTGAATAGGAGAATCTTTCATGAAAACCTTATGTTTATTAACGATTATGCTGTTTTGCGTTTCAGTCGCTACAGCAGAGGAGACCTTCTTTTCCGCATTAGAGAGCAAAGCGGAAGTTGAAAAAGAGGGTGGCACCGTTGACGGTGGGAGTTTTGAGCCCGGTAAATTTGGCAAAGGTTTTGTCAGCAAAGCGGTTGGCGATGTGATTCACTTCCCTGTGGAAGACCGCTTCGTTAATCTTGATGAAGGCACCGTTGAGTTATGGGTAACGATGGGATTTGATGCCAATGAGGTTACAGGCGAACTTTTCATGTTCATGACTTACAAACGCGGCACCGATGCGATATTTCTCCAGTTTAACAATGGCGGGATCGCACAAATGCGGATTAAAAGCGCGGGTTCATGGCATAATGCCAACAGTGCCAAACTCAACTGGACAAAGGGTGAGCATCATCACATGGCAGGGACATGGGGACCCGACGGCTTGAAACTCTACTTAGATGGCAGACTTGAAGGTGAAGCGGATTTCAAAAAGGGACCTACTGTGTTCGCGGAAACCTTTGAAGTTAATAACGCTTCTCCACCGGATCCAAAGTTCCCAACGAATTGCGTCGTTGATGGCCTGCGACTCTCGGACCATCAGAAAGAGCCCGATGAGTTTGTAATGGATGATCCAGCAGCTGTCGCACCGATCGGAAAACTCACGACAACATGGGCACGGCTTAAACGCGCCAAGTAATAATCACCGAGGGGCGGTTGTATCCGTTCCGATCCAAGGAAGGCTATAAGTATGTACAAAACAGAGAGTTCGCTTTTCAGGGCAGGGACGGAAGGGTATCATACATTCCGAATCCCCGCCCTTGTCCGATCAAACGACGGAACGCTACTGGCCTTCTGTGAAGGGAGGCGGCACGGTGGCGGTGATTCAGGGGATATAGATATTGTCCTGAAACGGAGTTTTGACAACGGCGAGAGTTGGCGACCGATGCAAATTGCTGTCTCCACAGGCACCGATACGGACGGTAATCCTGCGCCGGTCGTTGATCGCGATTCAGGCACCATCTGGCTCCTTTTCTGCAAAAACCTTGCTGACGGCGCGGAGGGGAAGATTGTTGCGGGCGAAGCACCACGGACAGTCTGGGTAACTTCCAGCACTGACGACGGAGAAACTTGGGCGGAACCAAAAGAAATCACAGCCACAACGAAAGACGAAACGTGGACGTGGTATGCAACCGGTCCCTGTCACGGCATTCAGATGGCAAACGGTAGATTGGTAATCCCGTGCGACCATGTGCTCGGAAACGAACGGGACTATGCCCAATACGGCTATTCACACCTGATCGTCAGCGACGACCACGGAGAGACATGGCGAATGGCTGGCAAAGCACAACCCGGAACCAATGAATCGGTTGTCGTTGAAACGGCGGATGGTGGACTCTATTTTAATTGTCGGAACTATGTCGCACCGAAGCGGCGTGCCTATGCGCGAAGCAGCGATAGCGGCGATACATTTACAGAGTTCGGTTACGAGGAGGATCTGATCGAGCCGATCTGTCAGGCGAGTATGGTGCGGTATACGGACACCAATCAGCACGACAAGAACCGTATCTTGTTCTCCAACCCTGCAAGTACGAGTCGTGAACAGATGACCATCCGCATCAGTTATGATGAATGTCAAACTTGGAGCAGTGGGAAAGTTCTGCACGCCGGTCCAGCGGCGTATTCGGATCTCTGTATTGATTCAGACATGAATATCTGTTGTCTCTATGAGCGCGGTGAGAATGGTGCGTATGAAACGTTGGCGTTCGCAAAGTTTGACTTAGCGTGGTTGACAGATGGGGAAGATACGTTGGCGTGAGGTGAGTTTAATTTTCGGTTGGAAGAATGGAAGGGTGGAAGAGGAACTTCCTCAATCTGCCATTCTTCTGTGCTTTCACTACGCCAGAAGTTTGATTTGAAAGAAGCAGTATTTCGTGTTAAAATATGTGACGATAAAACCGAAAGTCTACATTGAGCCAACGGTTATTAGCCACTTGGTAGCTCGTCCGAGCGATGATGCGATATTAGCATCTTGGCAGAGAGCAAGCCGACAACTGTGGGAAGACTATACAGACAAGTTTGAGTTCGTAATCTCACGTATAGTTCACGCTGAAATCCAGCGAGGTGATCCAACTGCAGCACGGCAACGACTTGAAATGGTCTCACGTCTAAGGATATTGGACCCGTTCCCTGAAGCCGACATACTCGCGCAGAAGTTGTTAGATGCTGGGGCAGTCCCACGAAATTCCCTGACTGATGCACAGCATATCGCAATTGCAACGGTACATAGTGTTGAATATTTGGCATCGTGGAACCACAAGCATATCGTAAATGAAAACAAACGTGAATATATCAATCAAGTTTGCCAAGCGGCAGGATTTCAACCGATAACCATTTGTACACCTGTTGAGCTGATGGAGGACATTCAGATGAAAGAAATTCCGGAAAAGTACATGTTTCGGAACGCAACCAAGGATGACTTGGATAAAGTAGCTGCACTGTACCGAGATTGGGTATCCGAAGCATCAACCGGTGGGCTTGTCGTGGACACGGTCGACGATCTGCTATGTCGACTTGGACCTCATTTTCGCTATTTCTTGTGAAACATCAATATCCACTTAGCGACAATCCCCTAAAAACTACCGTAAATATTCCTCACCGCGGTGCTCTGCGATCCATGTTTTCAGCGGGACATCTGCATCTGTCGGTTGCCACCAGCCTTTAATGTCTACACCATCTCCCAGCAGTTGCCGCCGAATCGGGTCGCACTTCTCAAGGAGCTCCGGTGGCATGAGGTTGTAATCCAAGCCACGCAACCAACGATAACTATACCCCATAAACAGAACCTTCCGCGTCACATCCGAGAAATTCCAGCCGCGTGAATGCCACATCCGTCGATCAAAAAGGACTGCCGTGCCACGCTTGACGATCAGATCTATCGCACCTGCAGGATCGCCGCCAGGATCATTGTCGCTGTTCGGCGGACGGGTGTCGAGTTTATGGCTACACGGAACAATACGCATCGCACCGTTGTCACGATCGGTAACGTCGGTTAGCCAGTAACTGACTTTCAATGAGAGCCGCGGGTGAGGACGTTCCATCTCCGGTACAGGTCTGCCGCCATCCTGATGCCAATGTGCGCCTTTTCGGATCCGCTGTGTATCGGGCGGTTCTGGCGGATACATGATGAGGTGTGAGATATACAATTGGATGTTCCAACCGAGAATGTCCCAGAGTAACGGGAAAACTTTCTTGTTATCAAGCAGTTCCAATAGTATATCGTCTTCAATGACGGTACGGAACTTCGATAACAATTTGTGGGGTGCCAGCCCGGTTTTAGCGCGCTCCTCGGTATCAAGGCGATCTGCAACTTTTTCTAATGCGTCCACCATCTCAGGACTTATAGCGTCCTCAACAATAAGGTAGCCCTCGTCGTTGAACGCTTTGAGTTGCGCATCCGTAGCACAGTATTCAAGCCAACTTGTATCTATCATTGTTATCTCCAATCGCTAATTGCGGATTTCAGATTTAATCCGTCCCCATGTTGTTGTGAGTTTTCCTGTGACCTCCACCGCAAACGCGATGCCATCCTCCATATCCGCCCGAATCTGTTCTTCCGTGATTGCGATATTGAGAATACGGAGCTCGTCAAGGATCCCATCAAGCCAAATGCTTTCATTCGCTTTCTTACCGATCCAGACTGAGGCTCCGTTTTCGTTGATGTCCCCTTTTCGTGGCACTTCTCCATCCAACTCACCATCCAGATAGATACGGATTTCTTCCCCATCGTAGACCATAGCGAGATGATGCCACGTGTCCACTTCCATCTGTGTCGTGCCGTTTGCAACAGCAGGATCGCCGGGTGCAGTATAGACGAATCCGCGAATTTTTCCGCCCGGTGTATCAAAACCCCACCCGCTTTCAGCAACGGAACCTTTCCTCGCGATCACTGGATGCCAGCCCGGAAAGGAAGCGGGTTTAAACCATGCTTCTATTGTCAGTTCATCACCGCCGGGAGAGAGGCTGTCGTGGTGCGGGACCTCAATAAGGCTGCTTGCCCCATCGAAAACCAATGCGCCACCAATCTTTCCATCCTCTGTCCACTCAGCGTCGGTAATTTCTCCATGATTCTCAAACTCTGAAAGGTCTGTCGCTTCATCGCCTATCTCTTCGTCAAAGAGGTATAGCAACACAGTCTCCTCTTCAAACGCAGCGAAACAGCTCAGACTCAAACAGAGCAAAAGCGCAAAAACTGTCAGCATTCGAGTCATTTCGTGTTCCCCTTTTTAATCTTCCACCCTCTCAATAATCTCACCCGTTTCACGGTCCCTGAAGATCCGTTTCATTCTGCCATCGGGCATCCGTTCATCTTTGAGGTGCGCATAGCGCTCATCAGCATCTGACTGACTCGCTTGCGCGTCAGTGGCTTCTGCAGTGCCTCGCCAATCCTCAATTTCAACGGTTTCCCACTGCTTCGACTTGGCGGATTTGTAACAGGCATCAATGATAGCATTCACAACGTAACCGTCATAGAAAGTTTCCATCGGTTCGCGTTCCTCGTCAATCGCGTTGAACATATCAAGGAACATATCGCGATAGCCGAGTTCCGCGACTTCATCACCGACAGGGAAAAGCCAACCGGTATCGCTTTCGGCTTTTTCAGCGACATAGCCCCCCTGTCCCACAGCCGTGAACATCTCATAACCTGTGCGAAGCCAGTGGTTGAGCCAGATAGTTCCTTCGCTGCCAGAGACTTCATCGCGTAAATCCATACCGCCGCGGAATGCCCAACTGACTTCAAACTGTCCCATCGCACCGCTTTCAAATCGGATGAGTGCGATGCCGTGGTCTTCCGCATCAATCGGATGCACAAGGGTGTCCGCCCAGCACATCACCTCAAGGGGTCTGTTGTTCTTACCAACAAAGTTTCGGATAATTTCAATGCAATGGCAGCCCATGTCAACGATAGCACCCCCGCCTGCTTGCTCCAGATCCCAGAACCAATCGCTATGGGGACCCGGATGCGTCTCCCGGGAACGCACCCACAGAATTTTGCCGAGCGCGCCGTTTTGTACAGACTCTAACGCTTTCAGGGTTTTAGGCGGATATACCAAGTCTTCGAGGTAACCACCAAACACGCCTGCATCCTCAACAATGTCTAACATCGCTTTCGCCTCGTCAGCAGTGCGTCCGAGCGGTTTTGTGCAGAGGATCCCTTTGCCGGCTTTTGCGGCGAGTTCAACCGCTTTCAGGTGCAAGTTGTTAGGCAATCCAATGACGACTACATCTGTTTCAGGATGATTAATAGCTTCTGCTAAATCGGTTGTCGCGTGCCGGATGTTCCACTCCTCGGCAAACGCCGTCGCGCGTTCTTCACGCCGAGAGTAGACAGCATGGACGCGGTCCGCGCCACGCTGGTTATGGAGCGTCATCGTGTAGAACATACCGATGAGCCCAGTGCCGAGCATTGTAACTTTATGGCTTCTCATTTTTTTAATTTTCCTTGCGGTTCGATTGGGTGAATTTCATATTTGACGTACCTTTACGTAGAGTCGCCCTCCATTTTGCGGCGCACCCGCCCATAAGCGATCTGCTTCATTACGGGCTATAGCTACATATTAGAAAACGTACAGACTTTCAAATTCAGTCAAGGCTGTACCAAAAACCTGCACGTAATGTAATGGAGAGCAGAGTAGAAACTTAATAGTTAAAAAATTATTCTGCTTTGTATCCGGCGATGACACCCCAATCGTTAATTGTCCAACAGTGATTCTGATCTGTCGCATGAACACCCTTGAAGGTCGCGCCGCCGGGTATATTCGATACTGCCCACGTTTTACCGCCATC
>VYCT01000345.1:13964-16664 GCA_009843785.1 Candidatus Poribacteria bacterium
CCCACGTTTTACCGCCATCTGATGTCTTCAACATGAGTCCACCGTCTCCAACAACCAAACCGTTCTGATCATCCATGAAATAGACATCCTGTAGCATACCTTCAATACCGTCGCCACGGAGGATATCATCTTCCCGCAGGACGGTCCAATCCGCATCGGCAGTCGTCGCGAAAGAAAAAAGGAGCGCGACTCCGAGAAATGTTACGAAAAGGCTGATAACTGTTCTGATCATGATAATCTCCTTTTTCTAATGGTTTTCAGTTTTCAGTTATCGGTTATCAGACGAGAGACTTTCTGTAACAATCCTCATCTTCCTGAAGTCTGCGAAGGTGGAGTTATTTGTTATGAAGGCTCTTAACTGAAAACTGTTAACCGATAACTGACGACTATGCTGACTGAAATGCGTTATAAAATTGCCGTGCCCGGTTTTCAACATCCCTTAAGTAAGTTTGACCTATTTGCGCCTTGTAAAGTTCGGTCAAGTCACCGCTTGCTTCACCGAAGGCTTTGGCAAATTCCCGACACTCCTCTTTATCGCCGCCAGAAGCATAGGCTTTGGTCTTCGCATCTGTGCCGGATTTTCGGACCTCAACGAACTTATCACGGAACCTGAGATAACTCCCGTCACCAACAAACTGGACATCCTCAAGTGCCGTGAAATCAAGGGGTGGCAGCGCATCTGAAAGGATAGCACGTGCTTGCTCTATATCTATTTTCCCGTCGCGGAGGGCAATAGCAATGCCAAGAAAAAATAGGTCGTTTTTGTCGCGTTTCGCTTCGCCTTCCAACTTTGCTGCGCGGAGTTTCTCAGGATTCGGTTCAGATTCATTGTAATAGGTAATGTCCTCTCTCACGTCGCACGTTGCGGTGATCTGACTCTCTGTAAAAACGGAAGCGAGGTAATCCGAAAGAGGTATATCCACCTTTTTGCAGTGTGCTGCGAGTGCGGTAACCAGTACCATAGATTCGCCTGCCGACTTCTCACGCATCGCAATGGCAGTTCTACCGCCTTGACTCTGAATAAGTGCTTCGGGACCGGTAATCATTCCGCCGCTCTCTTCGCCAGCGAAAATAAGTCTGGGGTGTACACCGAGTGAAATTGTCTCGCCGTAGACATCTTGGATGACGACTGGTGCATCTGGCGTATCTGCAAGCTGGCGTTCAATCTTTTTCATAACCGCGGCGATCTCTTTGAAACCGACCGGCACGTTAATAACCTTAACACCGTTTGCGGCACCCCACTGATCCCAAGCGAGTGCAGAAGGTGTCGTCTTAATCATGAACCGCGGATGATTCTCCCAGAGTCCAGCGGTTTTGAGTTGCTTGGCATAGAAATCCATCAACATAAGAAATGCTTGATTCGGCGTGTAGATGGTCAAGAGCCGGTTATCACCGAGATCCAGAAAATCGACACCGAGGTGTTCCAACGTTTCTGCCCGCGACGCATCCTCTATCTCACAAACAATAAGCCTATCGCCATCTGGGTCGGTCGCTTGGATAATAGTGCCAACGGGTCGTGCTTTGAGTTTCGCCGCATAATCTGTGGATTTGACGACATCAAGGATACTAAAATCGCACCCGAGATCATAAAATTCAGCCGCACCGGTCTTCGGATTCCGATCAAGTTTCCCAATATTGTGATAGAGCGGGTCCGCCTCAACGTGGAGCCAACGGACAGAATTAGCAATTCCCAATCGCTCAAAGATGGCACGCATCGGACGATACATACACCCACCGACACAATCAACGACAATCGGCGGTTTTACCTCGCGAATGAGGCTGAGATTCGCGTCTGTAGCGACACCGCTTTTAAGATAGCCGACGTAGAGCTGCACACCGTCATGGAGTTCATCAAGCCTTTCAAAATCGATGTGTTCGTCGGTGATTGCGCTGAACTGAATAGGGTATCCGTCTGTTTCAGCAGTTTTAAGAATCTCTTCAATCTTGTTGACAAACTGCATGGATTCCTCGGGTAAGTATTGACTGCCCTGGTTGTTGAGGTCTTTGGTCGCGTTTTTGGTACTAACGGAATGGCTGGATGTGACATGCTCACCACCGTCCAAGTCAAGCATAAAAATAAGGAACGATGCCATCCAGATAGGCAGTGTGCCGAACCCTTTCGGGACATACGTGCGAATCCCTTGTGCGGCTTGAATCCGAGCGATGTGTTCGACATATTTCTGCGAATTGTAGCGCACCTCGCATCCTGCGAGTTTCTCAACCAACTTTCCATCTGCGGTTTCGTTCGCGACGAGACTCTTTCCGAGTGTTGCTAAAATAATCCCGATCTGATTGATCGGAAATCGAGTATCCCACGGGTATAAAATATTCTGTGGCCCCCGGATGCCGGCGGTCGAGACTTGCGCCTCCTTCGCATAGTTACGGAACCATTCCCAGAGATTCAAACGCTTGATCAATGCCTTATCGAGATGGAATGTAAATGCCCCTGATTCGTCTTGTGGAAAAAGGGGTGTTTTGATAGCATCCGGCGTATTTTGCTCAACAACAGCGAAGAGTTGTTCCTCTATGCGGTCCCGTCTATGGCGGTAGTTTTCCTCAACCCTGATAATCATTCATCAACGCCCTCCTGAAAGATGGGAATTTGATAGATATGTTATCATATTTCTATATTTTTTTCAAATCTGAATCGCAGATTGCCCCTGTTTTCTATTTGACGATTCAAGTAGTCTATGTTATAAT
>VYCT01000099.1:0-6722 GCA_009843785.1 Candidatus Poribacteria bacterium
TAATCGTTGTAATAAACATCTGTATAATTGCATAATCTGACCTGGATCTCATCTGGATAGATGTGTTTATCAACATTACTGGGTAGTATCTTTGCAATATATTTGAGTTTTTTGATTTTCCAATGTGCTGGTATCTCCCCAATCCACTCCACGCCCGACGGTTTCATCTCCACATTCGGGTCGTGCCCCTTTGTTACTGCTTGATTTATGAGTGCGGTGCGTTGTTCCTGCAGCAGTTCTATCTGTCGGTCTTTGATGCCGATGAGTTTGTCGATTTGTTCGGTTTTGCGGTCGAGAAAGTTGGCGATTTGGATTTGTTCAGAGAGTGGCGGGAGTGGTATCCTTACACCTACCAGAGTCCCCTTTGTTACTTCCAAATAAGTACTGCCGCTTCCGAGAGAGATTAGCAAGTCCTTTATTGCTTGAAGATAGTAAAGAAGATAAATATTAAGCAAATGTTCATGGCACACAAAGTTTGAAAAACCTTGATTCGTTGCCATCGGTACTGTCGTAATCGCAGTTTCACCAATTGTTGCTCGACTTGTAAGCAAGACCGTTCCCGCTGGCAGCCGTCTTGCTCCACTGTTGCCCAAAGCCTCTTCCGAGATATGAATTTCAGTATCGTCAATGTATAATGCCCCTTTTAGTGCTGTAATGTCAACAGGTCTTGCCCAAGGCAAGTCTCCTTGAAAATACCTATCAACATTTCGTTTTGGAGTCCCTCCCTTGAAAATTGTTGAAACATATCCGAGTCTCTTTGATTCCCAATGCGCCGGTATCTCCCCAATGCACTCCACACCGCTCTCTTTATATTTAGGATAACGCTTCATAATTCTAACGCCTCTTTGGCTGAATCGCGGATTATGCGGATGACGCGGATTTCTCGGATTTTAAGATGTCCTCGTGTCAAATCATCGCTGCTATAGCCGAGTCGAAACCCCGCCTAACTCTCAAGGAGGAACCTGAAAGCTAATATGCCGCTATATCTATTCATGAACGCAGTGAAACCCAACTTTGCACTGTCAGGGTCCCTGAAACTTCAAGGTATCCAAAGCGTTGGGTTTCACTCGGTCTCTGGTGGCAATCGCGTCTCTGGAGAAAGATGTGTTTTTCTCTGATTTAGCGGGTTTCGGCGGTATCCGTTCAACCCAACCTACGATATTCTGATGCGGTTTTTTCTAAACTTGACACCTATGGTGCGGTTAGGAAACCGCTTCTACCAGGTTCGGTTACCAAAATATGGTATACCATCACATCACTAATCTCTCAGAACTCCAAAACCTCATTCAGCAAGCCTTCATTTTTCTGCTCAATTGTCTTCATGCAACCGTTGAATGTCCTCTTGGCAAATGAACTCTACTGTAATACCGTTTTCACGGAATACGTCGTCGAAATCCAACCACTTACTATCTACTGCCTGCAAAATAGGGGGCCTCTCTGCATGCGCGCATGCAACCGCAATAAACTTCCGATCTGCTGGATCGAAGCCGTCCAACGCTGGATCGTCTGGGAACTCTTCAAACACATTCTCGAAACCACCAATAGGCGTAATCGAAACTAAATCACATCGTTCAGGATTTGTCCAATTCAGCAGTACCCATCCGAGAAATCTATCGCCAACATCAGCACCACTGGCGCGAAGATTTTGTCTGTATTCACTGAGAATCTTCCACCTATTATCAAGCACCAGTTTCACCTCACCACGCATAATCGCGCCGAGCCGCTCCGCACAGGTTTGGACGCAATCCGAGGAGGCTTGTTCTGACACTCCGTTAGCGACCACAGGGACGTTTGTGTCTACAACAACTATCATTCTATCACTTTCCGCCTTTGCATTTCGGCTTTCGTCTTTTCTACCAATTCACCCGTACTATCACCAAAGAAGTCTTGAGGCCAATTGCTGATGTTGCCGT
This sequence comes from Candidatus Poribacteria bacterium, assembly GCA_009843785.1. GTDB lineage: Bacteria > Poribacteria > WGA-4E > WGA-4E > WGA-3G > WGA-3G. The sequence goes on from VYCT01000099.1 coordinate 1,914, forward strand.
ATGCGTCCATGTTGAGCCGTTCAATTTCGGAGGTGCTGTCGTGGATCTGACAAAAATAGAGGGATGTATCGTCTGCTGAAATCTGCTCCTCGGCGATCCGGCGCATCAAGCGTAACAGCAGATGCTCGCTATGGCTCTCAAGGATAATCTGTACATTCCGATTTTTCACAACATCAATGAGCACATCTGCCAAATCGGATTGGACTTTCGGATGCAGATGTATTTCTGGTTGTTCAAGGATAATAGTTGAATTTTCTGGGACATAGTAACAAAGTACGAGTACAGGCAAGAGTTGCGAAACACCAAAACCGACATCGGTAATCAGGACTTCCGAACTGTTTGGACTCTTTTTCACACGGAATTCATAATCCTTTCGGTTCTCAGCGATCGGTTCAAGTGAAAACGAATCAATCAATTCCATTTTTTGTAGCCATTCTAAAATCCGATGCTCAATGGGTTTATGAGAACGGTTGACATTGACGAGCCGAGGTGAAGTTAATCCTTCCGCACGCGCTGCAAGCAAAGCGGGGATAGCTTCTTCGCCACTTAGACCGACATCTTGTGGGCGTTCACCCGACCAGATATAACTGCGTCGTGGATACTCGCGAAGTGGCCCGAGATAGGTTATATCGGAACATAAGTTCTCAAAGGCAAGGACGAAGTCTGAAAGGAAACCGAGGTTCTGATAGTATCCGCTAACTTCGTCGGGAAAGCCGTAGCATTTCACTGGCGGTGGCAAATTCCACGGGCGTCCGGGGTTTCGTATCGCCTGAAAATCGCCATGAATGAGTTCGTACTGATTTCTTCCGCTTTTCTTATTCTTGATAACTCGTTTCATTCCAAACGCGTTTCTATCAGTTGCGTAATGGAAACGCTCAACGAGAATACGGTTGTTTTCTTCTCGAATTTCTGTATGGAACGTAAGATTGCTAAACCGAAAACGAAAGGGAACTCTAATAACAGACGAGGGTTTGGATAACTTCCATGATACGTCTAACGCGAGCGTCAGATCAGTTTTATGTGTATAAAGTAAATCTTGAAAGGTGCCAAAGTCAACAAGGGAGCGGTCATCGCCGAAGTGTAATACACGATTACGGTCTGGAGATTCTACAGTCTGCATGAGCATCAATAGTACTTGTAAGATGCTGGTTTTACCAGAGCTATTCGCGCCGAAAAATCCAGTTAATGGGGCAAACTTTAGCATCCCAGTATCTTGCCATGATTTGAAATTTTGTGCCCTGAGTTCCGTAATCATAACTTATCTCATTCCTGAAAGCCACGCGTTTTTCAGATTTTGCTAATGAGAGACCGCTCCAAAAGATGTGAAAATTGAACGAAGAATATGAAAAGGTGGCATGGATCCATTGTTTACAACGTCTGAAAGAAACCTCGGATCAATGCCAGTTTGTTTTGAAACGTTGAGAATCCCACCTTGTGCTTCTATGACATTTTTTATTCCCTTAAGAAAAAATGCCTTGTCGCCATCATCTAAATATTCTTCAAGAGAAACTTCAAGGTAGCCGATAACATCTTCTGGATCAGAAAGACGTTCCATTAAAATTTCGTGCCATGTTCTAAATCGTTCCATCATTATATTCCTTCAAAGGCATTTTAGAGTTTGTTCCTGAGGTGTGTCATCACCCCTCTCCTTCAGACGCTTCAGGAAATGTGACGCGCCCGTATATTTCCTGCAAGGGTAATTCGCACTGAAGAGAAGTTAAGGGCAGGTGCTGCTCAAGTCTTTGAAAGAAAGTGTAACTCCAGTCATCACGCTTTCGCAGAAAACGTTCAACGTTCACGCTATCTTGTGAAACAAGGATATATTCTTTCAAGGAATCAAGTTGTCGGTAGCGCGAGAATTTTTCACCTCTGTCATAGCCCTCGGTACTCGGAGAAAGTACCTCTACAATAACAATCGGGTTCAGGAGCGTGTCAAAAACATTGTCTTCAAAACGCGGTTCATCACAAACGACACCTACATCAGGGTAAAAGTAGGATTTTGCTGAAGGGATACCGACACGCATTTCATTCGCAAAAACGACACAACTGCTTTCTATCAAGCGATTGTGGAGTTGAACAAAGATATTCCCTTTAATAAGATTATGTGTAAAACTTGCACCGGACATAGCGATAATTTCACCTTGGATGTATTCGTTTCTGACTGTGTTCGCGTCAGGTTTTGCTTTACGTTCTAAAGTGATGTATTCTTCGGGGCTAAGGTATGTTTGGACAGCACTTATCGCCATGATTTCCTCCGTTTACATCTGGGAAGGCTGATCAAGATTAAAATTCTTAACCTTGAGATATTATACCACATTTTCTACTTTTCACCATGTAAATTACGAAGTCCGATCTACTCTATTCCCTTCGTGATACCAGAGACTTCAGAACCCCAAAACCTCATTCAGCAAGCCTTCGCTTTTCTGCTCCAGTGCGAGTATTTCATCGGCAATCTCTTTGAGTGAACGCAGCGGCGTGTACTGGTAAAAATACCGATTGAAGTTGATTTCGTAGCCTACCTTATCCTTCTTTCTGTCTATCCAACTATCAGGTACGTGCGGTTTCACTTCGCGTTGGTAGTCAGCATCAATATCCTCTGTGAGTGGAACGCGCTCATGGTCTCGCAGCTTGGGATCTGGTTTCGGGTTGCCCTGCTTGTCCCGAACAACAACCTCCGTCTCCGCACCCAAAATCTCACACTTTTCAATCAGCGGTCTCTCAACTGTCACTTTCGTGTAGCCGAAAAAGTCGTTTGGATAGATTTTGCAGTGTTCAGTCTCTTCAAAGTTGGTATATAGTTCGGCTATTTGATGGATATGGCCATCGGAAATGAGAGCGTTCTTGTCTCCGAGATTCCTTTTCATCTGATCAAAGAAATCAACGGCATTGATCAGTTGGATCTTATACCAAATCTAATTGATGATCCATCTTAAAATGCCACCATTTTTGAATCATGCCCGGTTCGGTTAGGAAACCGAACCTACCGGGCCTGGGTAGAGATGGTTTCAGGTTAATGTAATATAAACTTTTAGAAATGGTATTACCTTGTCGTGCCGCCGATTTTCGGTTTGTTAAGATCCAGATATAGGTGGCGATACTGGTGTTGAAGAACAACTTCTCAGGGAGCGCGATGATACATTCCAACCAATCGTTCTCAATGATCCACCGTCGAATTTCACTCTCACCGCTGCCGGCATCTCCCGTAAAGAGCGGCGACCCGTTAAAGACGATGCCGACCCGACTTCCGCGCGCCTCCATCTTGGAGAGCATGTGTTGCAAGAACAACAACGCCCCATCGGAAGAGCGAGGCGTACCGGCTGAGAATCTACCGGTGGCGTTCTGCGCTTCCGATTTCACTGCCCCTTCGTCAGATTTCCAACTGACACCGAAGGGCGGATTGGTGATCATATAATCGAAGCGTTCCCCTTGAAACTGGTCATCGGAGAGGCTGGAGCCGTGTCGGATATTGTTCGGGTCCTCTCCGGTGATGAGCATATCCGACTTACAGATGGCATAGGTCTGCGCGTTCAATTCCTGTCCTAATAGCCGGATAGTAGCATCTGGATTAATCTGCTCACGGAAATAGTCCTTGCCAATCGTCAACATGCCACCCGTCCCGCAACACGGATCGAAGATACTGCGGATAACACCTTGACCGCGCAGGTCTTCGTGGTGTTCGGCAAACAGTAATGAAACCAATAACCGCACAACATCCCGCGGTGTGTAGTGTTCGCCACTCGTTTCGTTGGACATCTCCGAGAATCGGCGGAGCAACTCCTCAAAGACCTGTCCCATCGTGTGGTTGTCTACCTGATCTGGGTGCAGATCAACTTCAGTGAATTTATCGCAGAAGATGAACAATCGGTTATTTTTCTCCAGTCGGTCAATAAACCCATCAAGATTGAAGTTTTCGATGATGTCTCGCACATCCTGACTGAACCCGTTGAGGTAATTCTCAAAATTGAGGCGGATGTTGGTCGGGTCTTCTGTCAGTCGAGAGAGGTTGTATTGGGAGGTGTTATAGAAGCTGGTTTCTGTCTCTCTCAGGATAATCGGCGGTAGTCGATCTTCCGGCACTTTGTCCTTAAACTGGTTGTAGGTATCAATGGCTTTCTTTTTTCGTCCGTCCTCGTCTAAGATACAGTCCAATCGGCGCAGCACCAGAAATGGGAGCGTGATGTCGCCGTATTCGTGTGGTTTGAACAGTCCTCTGAGCACATCATCCGCCACAGTCCAAACGAGATGTGCCAGCTCTTGATAATTTGCCATGCGTCTCCTTCTCTTTGTCATACTATCAACGGGTTAAAACGATAACAGATTTCAACGAAAAAATCAAGCCAAAACATCTGGCAGTCCCAGCAGGGCGACAGGGCATCGTATATCCCGCATCAATACGATTGTGTTGGGTGTGCTTTCAGAGAAGAAGTGTGATGGTTCTATTATTTGTAAGATAGACTGTAGTGTAAGGTAGTAGACACGATCCACCGCGATGTCTACTATCTGTTTCAATCTCGTAATCGAGGTTCTTTTGATTTCAAGTAGAACGTCTTGGTGCTGCGCGCCCTACTTATTTGTTTCAATCTCGTAATCGAGGTTCTTTTGATTTCAAGTGAAGGCTCCGCTATCGGTGAATTTGAAGATAAAGAACTGTTTCAATCTCGTAATCGAGGTTCTTTTGATTTCAAGTAAAGCGATTTTTTTTCCTTAAACTCAGGATTATCCCGTTTCAAACTCGTAAAAGAGGTTATTTTGATTTCAAGTTTGGGTAAACGATAAAAAAGAGTGCTGTTCGTTAAGTTTCATTCTCGT
>VYCT01000099.1:6732-7179 GCA_009843785.1 Candidatus Poribacteria bacterium
ACTTGTTGTCCCTATTCTCGTTTAAAACTCGTAATCGTGGTTCTTTTGTTTTCAATTTTTGTGGAATCCTATGAGACTGTTGCCGTCAGAATCGTTTCAATCTCGTAATCGAGGTTCTTTTGATTTCAAGTTTTTCGGCGCGTCTCACAGAAGAAAGGATAATCCCGTTTCAATCTCGTAATCGAGGTTCTTTTGATTTCAAGCGCCAAACGCGCATATTCTGTGAAGACGATTATCTATAGTTTCAATCTCGTAATCGAGGTTCTTTTGATTTCAAGTGGTCAATGATACCCTGCACATGAATGTCGGTATACTCGTTTCAATCTCGTAATCGAGGTTCTTTTGATTTCAAGCAAAACAGCGGCTGCCACCTTACCCAGGGCAATGATAATGTTTCAATATCGTAATCGAGGTTCTTTTGATATCAAGAATCAATAAGAGAAATTT
>VYCT01000099.1:7189-16631 GCA_009843785.1 Candidatus Poribacteria bacterium
TGATTATTCATCCTTAATACTGGTTTCAATCTTCTAATCTTGGTGGTTTTGTTTTATAGTTTTTCTTCTCTTCTCCAGCGGGGACATAGATCTCCGTTTCAATCTCGTAATCGAGGTTCTTTTGATTTCAAGTCCGCCCCTTCGGAGGTCTTACGGTACGTGCTCTCAGCGGTCGCAATTCCGCGCGCGACGCATTTTGGGACGCGCGGAGATAATAGAAATATATCACGCATTGGATCAAAGCACGGCTCCTAAGGGTTTTCACCTCTCTATGAGGGTCAAGGGTTTTTCGGTCCGCTTTCGCCCACAGCAATAATTCTACACTATATACGATTGGTTATCAAGTCCTTTTTTTACACCTATCCGGTTAATCTGCTTTTCACAGGCTCCACAGAGATGGTAAAATGTAATCGTATCCTCTCCGAGATCAATCACGTTCTCCAATCGGTTCTGCAAGCGTAATAGGGCACGACGATCCGTGTTGCACTCAAAGACACTAAACTGGATACGACTCCCGAAATCCTTCAGAATTTTAGCAACCTTGTTTCGGCGTTTGTCATCAGTAATATCGTAAGCGACTGTGTAATGCATTTAGCGACTCCTTGTAAAACGCTCATTTCTAAAGTCCATATAGGTAGAAGGGTGGAAGGATGGAAGTGCTGCTTATTCTTCCACTCTTCCAACCCCAATCTTCCATTCTTTTTTCTGGCATGCTTGTGGATTTCCGTGCTATCGAATCGTTAACGGTGTATATTTATCAATTTCTCCGGTTAGATATTTCGCTAAAAGACGGACTTGTAGCTCTATCGCACGTCGAAATGTGAGTTTATACTTAAACAGGGGGTGCGTGATGGTCTCATTCTTTCGCGTTTCATACGCTGCGTAGAACACCTTCCGACGATGCTCTTTGAGATACCAACCCCCATGAGATTGTGTGAAGTCCTCTAACTTAATACGCCGGTTGTTGATGAGCGTAATCACGACAGAGTCAGCGATAATAGGACGGAATTCTTCCATCAAATCGAGGGCAAGGCACGGTTTACCATACTTGAGTTGGTGACAGTGGAATATAGGTTTCTGACATCTGAAATCTCCTTCAAAAAATGGATAGGAAGAATGGAAGAACGCGGTGGAGGATGGAAGAATGGATGGAGGGAAGATATCCCTCCAGGTCATCATTACATCTACCAATCCATATCTAACGGGAGATTGGAAGGATGGAAGAATGGAAGGAGCTCCCAATCTTCCAACCCTCCACTCCTCCAATCCGCTACGCTTCCTGTTTTCCTTCATTCTATTCGTCAATTTGGTTTAGAATGTAAGTGATCTCGTCTTCGCGAAGAAAAAGGTTGTCATCCCATTCGCCTTTCTGTTGTTTTGCTTGAAGTGATTTAATTTGATTCAGTAAGGCATTCTCCATTGCATAGTGCTGTGCGTCAATTGTATCAAATGTCGCCTCTGAAAACTGTCCAGCTCGGTAGCATGCGTAGCACCGAGAATAAACTTCCCCAGCAGATGCCAATGCAACGTTGAGAAAGTAAAGATATTCTTTGAGAGAACGTCTGCAGTATCCCTCAGCGATGTTGGCAGAAATTGATGATCCAGCATCTAAAATCTGCGCAACCAAACGATACGGAGAGCCCGGAATTTCCTTGACTTTCTCACATAAGAAAGCGTACAACTCAATTGCCATTTGCCATGTTCTCAATTTACGATACCCACGGTTCACATTCTTTCGACGTTCCAACCGCTCATCCATATCCATCCTCCTGAATCTATAAGAAGAATCGAAGAAGGGAAGGATGGAAGGGTGGAAGACGTATCCGGCATTCTTCCAACCCTCCACTCTTCCTATCTCCCGTTTTTCTAACCTTCCATCCTTCCAATCTATTGTATTCTTCTTGTTTGTCCCATCCCCATTGTTGTTTTGTAACCTGTGCCGCAATAGAACGCAAAAGCTGCTAAGCAGTTGACGGTTCGGAGTAGCTCGGTGTCAAGTGAATCTTCGGGATAGAAAACACACGCACAGGTACCGACCCACCCGACCTCAGTATGCCTTCCGAAGTTGAGTGCCCGTGATTTCGTCGTTACGCTTGTCACCTGTGCATGATCTGTAACGAATGCCAGAATTTCGGTTTTATCAAGTTTTATAGGTGCGAAGGCGTTCCACTTATTGACCCAACTCTGATAGCACCGCACGAGATCTATATAAGTATCGTTGCGGGTTTTCTGTCCGCGCGGTGTCATCGTACGGAAAGCGGTCGGTGAATAGAAACGGAAACTCATCCGGGTATCGGTTTTCGCGGATTCGACGAGTTCGGCGTAAGTCTCGCTTTTGCCCCAACTCCGCTCCTCAGTCGCGTGTGAGACCATCTGTCTTACCTGAAAGACTGCCTCTCCCAAGCGAATAGGCGGCATTGTGAGTGTCAAAAAGGCTTTCCCGAAGTGTTGAAACAACGCGTCATCAAGGAAAGTGAATCGGAGTTTGCACTCGGTGCCTGCCCTGATGTAAAGTAGGTTATTCCGTTTTTTCGCTTCTGCAATGAGCGGCGAAACGGTAAACGGTTTTTGTGTAGACTGTGCATGGAGTGTCTCTGCAATGTCCGGGTTGCTTTCCCGTATGATAGCGAGAAACGCGGCGTGTGCGTAGTGCCCCATCGTCGGACGGAGCGTTACATCGGTTTCGGGTATAAGTGAGATTTGTGTACTGATCGGCATCGGTGGTTCTCCTTATGTAGCACCAGCAAAGTAAGCCATAGAGGTCGGCAAACAAACATCACCGAATTCAACATATTCGCCGTTAAATCGTGCGTTTTGCAGCAGACTCACCGGCGGCATTGAAATGAGATCATACAACTCTGGCGAAACAGAGAGGTCAATAGGATTTAACAAATGTTTGCAGGTGAAAACCCCACGTTTCGGTCTTAAGTGCGGTTCTACCGCTTCTACTTCAACTCGTGCTTTACTCATCCACAACCCCAATCGTATCCATTTTGGAAGTTGATCAGACAATTCACCGCCAATGAAAAACTCAAACACACTTTCAGGTGCCAGCTCCTTTGCCTTGCCAAAAGAGGGTTTATTTGTCACAGTAATCCCCAACTCCTTCTTTCGTGTATTGCTGACAGTTGAAAACGGTCGATGTCGATTGTCTGCGAACTTGAAGGTGCTGATGACATAATCATAACGGACAGGTTTGGCAGGTGTCACATAAACACCTGCCTTATTGATTTCTGTGAGGTCTTCCTGGTAAGTGGGAACGCTGTCAAAAGACCTATACGGTTTTTGAATCAAGCCGAGTGCATAGGTCAACGCCCAATTGTGGATGACCCTTTCTGTTTCATAGAGTCGTCCCATCTCACGGGTTGCGTAGTAGAGAGAATCGTGGAGGGTAAGACGACATTTCGTGACTTGCATCGGTCCCTCCTACTTTTTCTTTTTGTTCGATGCCTTTTGGATGACTCGCTTGGAGTAGCCCTGCGTCTCTGCATTTGCCTCCTGCAAGAAGTGATGAAGTCTTTCTTTATCCGTCGTTGCAGACTTGACGATACTAAGTAGTTGTTGCAATTCTTCTCCATCAAGTAGGTGATAGTTCACACCATCATCCTCCAAAAGTTCGACTGTAGCAGATTCTGCGGTTTGAATAACTTTCGCAGGGCTCAACGGTGTTTCATTCTTGTCGTCACCCAACCGATCGTGGATAGTTTGTGTGAGTTTAAGGTTTGAAAAGATCTCGCCATCAGCAAATACTGCCCCAACTATGCGATTGGCAAGCCGCCCCGTTCGCGTCGTCTGTGCTCCGTAACGTTTTGTCCGTAGTACATTGTTTAAAACGTAAGCGAAGCTGTTGACTGTCACATCCTTGATGGTAATAACAGAAGGAAAGAAGACTTGCGGTACTACATGGTCTTGCTCGCCAAAACTGGAGCGGACCTCACCGTGCTGACTCATATTCCCTTTTTCATAGAGAGCGTTGAATGAAAACTGTTGATGCGACTCATCATAACCTGTGATAGAGTAAGCAGTATCAACATATATCTTTGACTTTTCGGAACCTGAATCACCGATGGCAAAACCGTAGTAAACACAATCAGGACAGGTTGTACAGAATTGCTCATTGTAGTCGCAGTAGTCATCTCCATCCCTATTTTCATTCTGCGTAATGCCTGCTCTGCGAAGCAGCTCGCGCCCCGTAAGTCGTTCTGGCGAACTCTGTTTCCGTTTCAACATCGCGAGCCGGATGAGTGAATTGCCGCTTTGTAATCCGGCACTGACCTTTGCGATATTGAGGGTGCCATCTGTTTGAAAAACAGGGAACGATTCTGTTTTCCGGACGACAACCAAATGGGCATAATGCCCCGTTGGTGCTTTTGGGATTTGATCCAAAAAACTATTTTCAGGAACGAGATCTTTCGGAATTTCAATTGTTGGCATTGTTATTCTCCTCTGCCTTTTTGGTTTGGAATTGTCGCCAGTTAACTTGATACCACGCGTTAATACCGGCGTTAAAGCGGTTTCTCGCTTGACGAAGTAGACCACGCTCTCCTTCGTAATACTCAATAAACACGGCGTGATAAAAATATTGAACAAATTCGTGTATAGCTGATGCTTCTTCACCAACCGGAAGCCTTGCGTAACCTTGAGCACGACTGGTACGAACTCGTTGCATCAGATTACTGACTTCGCCAATCACTTGGTAGTTCAGATCTTCTGGGCAAATTTTCGGTTCACTATTGACGATTACGTCTTCAACAAGTGTGAGCACTTTCAAGACACTATTTGGTCTGAACTTATCGGGGCTATAGAATTTGAAGCACCGACTGGCGACTTCTTCAATAAGACTCATTTTGTCACCTCCAATATGGTGATAGATTTGGATATATCGTTCTGGAATTGACGGTTCTTCCTCACGAGGCTTTGGGAAACTATCCCAACTCTGTTTTCGGCGAAACGCCTCCAGATAATGGAAAACATAAAGCGGGTCTGTGTCAATGTTGCGTGCAATCTCGTTGAGATGTTGCCATTGGGGGCTTCGGTCCTTTTGGAAAACATCAATATTGATATCGTAACTTGCGGCGACCTTTCGCAGCGCAGGATCAATTTCGTCAATGCGGAATTTATCCTGCTTAAGGATGTGTCGAGCAAAGGAGTGTGGTGCGTCAAGCACTACCGTTTCCTTCCATTCCTCACTACTCTGATAGAGCGGAATCTGTGACTCTGTCACAACGACCTTCGCGTTGAATACCAAAGGCATAAGTAGCCCAAGAAACGTTGGCAATGCCCATGATTCCGTATCAGTTGGATTCTTGCCAAGTGTCGGAATTCCGCAGAAGTAGAAGGTTCCGAGGTCATTAGTGTCAAATTCCATCTTGAGCAGATAATCATCGTCAGGTTCCGGAATTTCGGAATTAATCATTATTTCATCTAAATTGATGAAATTGCTCACTGTCATCCCTTTGTGGAGAGCTTTGCGAACATGGAAGAAATTGAGATTTTTCAAGCGATGATACATATCACTGATAAACTTGGCAGTTTCAGTCGTGAAGAAGTAACTCGGATAAAGATAAAGCCACTTAATTTTTACATCGTCGTATCTACCACCAACCAGATTCAGTTTTGAGCGAATCATGATTTGACGCAGCATCATCTCTACTTCACATAATTCACAGATGCCTCGAACGAGCAGTGATGAATTGAGTAAATTCTTATTGCTGTAAACCTGATTGGAAAAAATGACCGATGTGTCTCGTTGCTTGTTGGTATCGAATGGTGATGAACAGAGTGAACATCCGGCGTTTGATCCGCGGCCTTTCTTTTTCGTGTTGGTGTATCTATCCAACTCAACTCCAAAATTGTGTTCAATCTTGCCGTGTCCGTTGATATTAACAATTTGTTGAACATATTCACGGAGCACCTTGAAACCTTCTTTCTCGACCTCGTGCTGTTCAATCTCCACCTTGAATGTAGCAACAACCTGATTAGCAACAGAAGTGAACAAATCTTCCATCCGATTTGCATCAAGTCCACGATTTTTGACAAGGTATTTCCCTGCAAGAAAATACCAATGTAACGGAACTCCGCCTGCCCGCTTATCGCGCGGGATTGCTTCAAAAGCAGTTTGATATTCTTGCATATCCAAAAACCTGACGATTTCAACAGACACCGCCCCACGACTGGTTACGACACCGACGTGTTTCTCAACTTCATATAGATATTCTGCAAGTTGATCAACGCGCATATCATTTTCAAAATCAAGGCGAACATCAGACGGAATATCACCCCTTTCCTGCAACTGAAGCATCTTTTGTAGTCGTTTTTCAGCTGATGGCGATTTGTTTTCATGTAGTACCCTGAAACATCCGATACTGATGAGTTTCAACAATTGGGGAATCTGAAAGAAATCATAATAGTAGTCGGGAAACTTGAATCCTTTCCCATCGCGCGTAAATCCGTTGAGATTTACCTCCAATCGCCCAGCACAATATGCAATGAGTTGGTTTTCAGTATCCTCAGCAATTTCATCGAGTGTCGGCAAGATGGTGTCTTCGCTTGATCGCTCTCGCAGATACGTGACACCCGTTGGAAAAAAGAGAAAAGGTTTCCATCCGAGACGGTCACGCAACATTCTAAGCAAGGCATTGTTAATGACGTTTGTAATCATACCGCGATTTTCAGCGAGTTTGTGATAGGTAAATTCAAGTTTCCCACCGCTTAAGTGCGTAAGAGATTCGCTAACATTCACTCGTTCCCTAAACGCACTTGGGTTTTTCAGCAAATAAGCAACAAGGTCTGATGCCGTGCACATCACCCGCAAATACTGCCTTCGTCGTCCTGGCAAACGCAAATCAAAATTTTGCAAATTCAGATCAGCACCCCATTTCTTTTGCGTGTTGAGAATGAGATAGGCAATATCACCGCGGTATTCTCTGTAATCTGGGCAGAATTCGTCAAAATGAAGTTTTGAAACCCATTCGTCAAGGTAAGCATAAAATTGCTTAGACTTCTCTGCATCGGAGACACTCAAATCGCGGATCCCTACAAGTTTGTCAAGGTCATGAAACGAGTAAGCGATCAAGTAGAGTTGTTCTTCTAATTCACTCAACGGCTGTCCGGCGGTGCGCACAATCGTAAGCGTCGGAAAAATGCCGTTTAGAATGTGCGCGAGCATACTTTGATCGTATTTGTCCGCCCATCCTGTGCTCCCTTTCGCCGGTTGTAGTGTATATTCTTCCAGCATCTGCGGCACGATCTTATCAATGTAATCGATTAACACAAAATCGGATGGATCAACAGCACTTTTTAGCAAGGCAATTTGCGCGTGGAGCCGCTGCGGTTCTTGAGGATCGTCTGAGATTCCCATAAAATCAAGTTCAAGTTGGTCAACCATTAGTATTCTCCTTTCCACCCCTAATATAGGGTTGAGAGTATAGCAAGAGCGCGTCTTTTGAAAACACAATGCTGAATTTGTTGTTACCATCTGGATCAATTAACGGGAAGATGGAAAACATCGCTGGCAAGCGTAATATCCGCCTTAAATCATGTACTGGCTCTTGACGAATGAGACACAAAAGAGGTTTTACGCGCAACCACCTATTGATCTTGTTAATTTCTGGAAAATTACCATCAATTTCAAATCCCTTAAGCGTATGCAATTGTCGGTAATGCTTATCAGTAGTAAACTGGGCACTAATCCTGCGGGTCTGACGAAGTTGAAAACTCTCACGCTCAAGGCGATATTCATGCAACCGTAGATAAACATCAACATACTGAAATCGACGAAACGGTTCCTTCTGTATCTGGCATTCTCGCTTAAAATCTGCTTTTTCCATGTATTCAACTTTGGTGTTTTGCAACACCCACAAAAGATTGTAATCTTTGATTTTACCATCGGTTTTGTCTAAGATGCCGCAGGTAAAGGGTGTTTCCCCACGAAATCGAATAACGCCTGCCTCAATGATTTCCGGTTGCTTTTTCTTAACAGCGAAATACGATTTTGTTGATCGCATTTCGATATTGGTCTCAAAAATATCGGAATAAATTTGTGTGAGTTTTTCACGCTCAGATGCATAGTTTTCGCGTAATCCCAGATGCCCCAAAGTGTTGATAATATGTGAAGCGTGTAACCAGCCCCACGATTTTCGATAGTTACGAAAATCGTTGATAGGTGAGAAAACTCGTCTTTCTTCATCTTCGTTTCTCATGAGATCAATCAGCGTCTCTTTGTCAATTTCTGGAGTCGACGGAATGATCTGTTCAACCCGTTCATAAGCATACTTGGGCAGAAGTGAGTGAGCAAGGAAACGATCAAATTTCATAACTGTCCCGTCTGACTTCTTGTAATCTGGATGCCGACCAAGCCGACCAAGTCTTTGAATCCAAGAACCTGAATCCATCCCTTCAAAAACAAGAAAGTTGATTTTGAAGTCAACACCGACATCCACTGTTGAGGTGCCAACGAGTAGGTCGCTTTCATGGAGCGCGAAACGCCGTTCTTCTTCGCTGCTAAGTCCTGTATTTTCACCGATGCTCAAAGGAAAATCGCCCGCCTCTTTTCGCCTCTTGAGAAAAGCGCAAATTTGTTTCGCAGCTGCGACTGAGTTAACGATAATCGCCCCACGTGAATTCGGACTTTCGGCAAACCATTTGGCAATCTGCTGGTAATGGTTTTCGACCCATTCTTCAGTCCGGCGACTCGTTGCATGGAAATGTAGATCAAAGGGGGCACAGATCCTGCTCCAGTTCGCTGAATCCTGTTTCCCAGATTGATAACACCCGTCAATAATTTTGTAACGAAGATTCGCCTTCTCCAAACAATTTAGTAGAAGCGGATTCGGTGTCGCAGAGAGAAAAACAAACTTTTTTTCCTCAAATTTGTCCCGTCCCTGTTCAATGAAATATAACATTGTTGTTAAAACGGAAATGACTTGTGAAACATCATAAATATGGAACTCGTCAAACACAAAAAGATCGTAAGAGTCAATAATCTTTCCAACTAACTGGTCCGGGTTTTCGTATTCTGGATTCAAATAGTGAAAATTGGCGATGAGATTAAAAATATCCGGATTTGTGAGCAGAATAGGATTTTTTAGAGCCAAATATTCGATCGCTGCTTTTTGCCCGCGTAGGTCCCTGAATTCTGTACGCAGTTCGGACAAACTCTCACTGAACATCTTATCACAATCAATATGCTGTCCAAACCATTGACAGTAATCTTGCACTTGTCGTTCTTGATCCTTGATTAATTCGTTAGTTGGGTACATAGCAAGGATTGATTTGTTTTCTGTTAATGCTGGCAGGTAAGCGGCAAGGCTCTTTCCATCACCCGTCATTGCCGTATTGAAGACAACATCAATATCAGGATCGCGAATTGCATCAAACGTTTTAACTTGATGCTCTCGTAACGATAGTCCTGTTGGTATGTTCGCAATCGGATCAGATTGAC
>VYCT01000369.1:0-70292 GCA_009843785.1 Candidatus Poribacteria bacterium
AACACTAAAAACCTTTCACCACAAACCTTCAGAAAAAAATGGGGGTAAGTGACCCTCTATTTTTCTTGATTTATTGGCAATATATTTGGTATAATTAAGGACAAAGCAGACTGAAATTTTTCGGCGAACGATCGCAGTCCATAACCCAAAAGTACACACGTCTAACCAGAAACCGACAGGACAACCACAGCATGGCGGTACGAGAAGGAACTTCAGAGAGATTTTGGTGTGTTAAACAGATAAATATCTTCCAAGACCTCTCCGAGACAGATGTAAACGCACTTGAACGGATAACGACCTTCAAACAACTGAAATATAGTGACACCATTTCTACCGAAGGCGTTTATCTGCTGAAAGAGGGACGCGTCAAAATCTATGAAACACCGGCTGAAGGAGAACCTGTTACCTTAGAGGTCCTGGAACCGGGTGAAATCTTTGGGGCAGTCGAATGGGACGACAACGCAGCACATCGGAACATCACCGCTGAAACACTTACAGAAGCCGTCATCGGTATCGTTAGCGCGAAGAACTTCCAATTCTTCCTGAAGCGAAAAACGCATTTAGCGATACCGTTCAAACGGCCACTGCTTCAGCGTATCCGGTCTGCTATAGATGCTGTCCGATGTCGTTTACGAATTTCCGATATTGCAAAATCCAAGTGGGCATCTGCGAAAGCATCAAACGGTATCGACTTAACCAAGACACGAAAGCCATCGCGAAGCGGCACAACCAACCCGTTTCCAAATATTGCGTTTCGGAGCCCTGCATCGCGGCTCGCACTGCTGTTACGCAATTATGCCGACGCGCCGAAGCGAAATCTTACAACCATCGGGCAGGGTTCGCGACGCACCTTATGCAAACTTTCGACAAAAAAAATATCAGAATTAATCGGCTGCACTGCCGAACATACAGAAGCAGTCTTAAATCAGTTTAAAGCGCACGAAGTCCTTGAAAAACGGTATCGACGCATTCAGATATTAGACCCATGGCACCTCAAAAAGATTGCCAAGGCAAGAATGGCATCACTACCGTCAAAAACTATCGAAAATCAAGAGAACACCGAAACTTATGAGCAAAACGAACCCTTACTTGCAACTCGACCGACAGATCGTCGGTGATATCTATACTTCACAAGAGGTGATGGACAACCTAACCGTCTTATGCGATGAATACGGTTCCAGGTTCGCTGGAACGCCTGAAGAGTATGCGGCCGCGAATTTCATTGCAGACTGCTTCAAACGATACGGACTCCAGAACGTCAGACTTGAAGATTACCCTTATGCCGGTTGGACGCGTGGTACGGCGACCCTTGAGGTGCTGGAACCGATCCGCCGAACACTGCACTGCATCTCGCTCCCTTACTGCCCCGCTGACGACATCACGACTGAATTGGTCTCTGCCGGGCACGGAAGTCCCACTGAATATGAAGCACTCGGCGACACCGCCATCGCGAGGTTGGTTATGGCACAGAGTGCCTCACCACCAGACCTTGGCAGATGGGTCCATCGCAAGGAGAAGTTTGAACGCGCGGTCCTTGCTGGCGCATGCGGATTTATCTTCGTCAGCGAACACCCAGGTGTCGGTCCCGAAACCGGAAGCCTTCAAAACAATCGACCCGCACCGATACCGGGTATATCCGTTTGCAAAGAGGACGGCGAATTCTTGACGCGGCTTTTAGAACGGAAACACGGAAAAGTGACACTGAAACTTCAAACCACGGACATTAATGAACCGCGTACATCATGGAACGTCGTTGCGGATTTGCCCGGTTCTGAAAACGGTGAGGAGATGGTGGTTGTCGGTTGCCATTACGACGGACACGACATCTCGCAAGGCGCGCATGACCCTGCCTCAGGCATGGTCTCTGTCATAGAAGCCGCCCGTGTCCTATCCGCCTACGCCGGTAATTCGCTCAAGCGTACCGTCCGGTTCATCGCCTTTGGCACAGAGGAAATCGGACTCACAGGCGCGTTTCGGTATGTTGACGCGCACGACGCAGAGTTGGATAATATCCGGTTCATGCTGAATATGGATGCCGCGGGTGGAACAAGTCGCAAAGGGATTGTCTTACACCATTGGGACGCTTTAGGACCGTTCTTTAACACTGCCCGTGAGCAGATGCATGCCGAAATGCCAGTCGGACAAAAAGTGCATTCCTACTCCGATCACTTTCCGTTTTTCCTAAAAGGGGTACCCTCCAGCCACATAGGTGACCCGGAGGCATTACCGTCTGGGAGAGGGTTCGGTCATACAGCTTATGATACACTGGAAAAGGTGAAGCTGGAAAATCTACGTGCCGCCAGCGCAGTGGGGGCAAGGATAGCCCTTCGATGCGCGAATGCCGATGATTTTCCGGCGAAACGACGGACATCCGAAGCCGTCCAAGAAATCGTTGACACCGATCCAGGGTTAGAGGGATATCGTATCTCTCTGAAGTTGACGCGCTAAGTTTTGGAAATCAACCCATTGTAATAAGAAGTAGATTATGATACTTTTACGTCGTTACTATAGCTATATTATCCTGCTGTTCCTGTGTCTGTCTGCTATATTTGTAGGCACGCTTTTTAACAGAACGCACAGTGCGGAACTCAGCAACACAACGCATAGTGTGGAATTCAGCAAAGAGACCGCACAAAATGCAGTAACCGCATCACGGCGTACCGCAATCGTTACAGCAGTCGCAAAAGCCAGTCCGGCAGTCGTCAACATCAGTGCTATCCGTGAGAGACAAACGTCATTTGATGAGTGGTTCTGGGGTGAAATCCCTGCGACGCGCAGGCGTTCACTCCGAGAAGTCGGCTCCGGGGTTGTTGTTAACAAAAATGGACACATCCTCACAAACCATCACGTTATCGAAGGCGCGAATAAAATCACTGTCACTGTCCCCGATGGACGCGAATTTACAGCGCAGGTCGTCGGATACGACTATCTTTCAGACCTCGCGCTTTTGGAAACAGCCACAGTTACAAACTTACCAGAGATTCAGTGGGGAGATTCGGAATCCCTTTTGATAGGTGAATGGGTGGTCGCCATCGGAAACCCATTCGGTTTATCAATAGGCAACGCACAACCGACCGTTACCGCTGGTATCGTGAGTGCAACGCAACGCGCCCTGACCGTCGACAACCGCTATCATGAAAACCTGATTCAGACAGATGCCTCCATCAACCCGGGCAACAGTGGCGGCGCGTTGGTAAACATACACGGTGAACTCATCGGTATAAATACCGTTCTTCGCTCAACCAGTGGTGGTTCACAAGGTGTCGGTTTCGCTATCCCTGTCAATAAGGCGAAAAAAGTCGTTCAACAGATTATCGAATATGGCAGCGTTATACCGCCTTCTCTCGCCATGGAAGTGCAAACCATAACCGAGGAATTGGCAAAAAAATTGTCAACACCGATGAATAGCGGGGTTTTGGTGTCAGGAATAGAGAAACGGAGCCCTATAGCAAACGCCGGTATTAAACGCGGCGATGTCATTGAAAGCATTTCAGGACACCGGATCAAGAATGAAGAGGACTTTTATGCACTCACACGTCTGCTCCCGCTCAATCAACCTATAAGGTGCGAGTTTAACCGTCGCGGTAAAAAGCGACAGACTGAATTCAAACTAAAAACCAGACAATGGAATTATAAACCTCCGGGATGGGGTATAACATTTGCCCAACTTGACAAGGCGATGGCGCGCAAATATCAGATGCCCGGCATTATTATTACGCATGTTGATAAAGAGAGCAAATTGACGGACGTGCTTAAGCGCGGGGACCTCATCTATCAAATTGACGACACTCAAATTCATTCGCTTGAGGTTTTTAAAATCGTTGATGAAAATATCCGCTTCCAATACAAGACACTCCTCTATTTTGAGCGAGACGGTGTCCATCAAGCCATCCCTGTCACTTTTAATAGAAACAATCGGCGGAGATAAGTGTTCTTATAGGCATCAGTTTTCAGTTAATCCACTTCACCGAATCTTGACCGAAAACGCGCGCCACATCTTTTAAACATCGGAAATCGCGTTTTCGGTCAAAGGAAAATTAAAAAAATGAAATTGCAACTCCCCACACTTATTGCTGTCTGCCTTGCTATTCTCCTCATTGGCAGCATCTACTTTTTTGTTGGAGACAAATCGGAGTTGGGCATCGCTGTCAACTTGGAAAGTGAAGAGTTCAAACAAATTCGCACGCATGCCACAGATGCCTTCAACGCCGGACAATATCAACAAGCCATTGAACTTTACAGTCAAGCCATGAAGATGCGTCCCGAAAATGCTGAAATCTTTAACGACCTTGGCGCCGTGTACTACCAACAAGGACTTAAATACGCCGGTCCGAAGTGGCCCTCATGGGAAAAAGAATTGATAGACGAGGGACCTGACGCAGCAGTGACAGCACTCAAAGTCGCTATTGATAAAACAACATCAGGCGCGATCATGTTCAAAACACGCGATGAAGCCGTCGCTGACGCTATCGAAAATGAAGCGAAACAACTCGGTGGCGAAGTATACAGGCAACGCTGGGAAAATGAGATTACGCTTAACATCCTCATCGGAGAAACGAAAACCTATCTGTTGCGAGCCAGAGATCACTATATCTATGCCTTAGATTTGAAGCCAACACATAGCGTCGCCTATCGCAACCTCGGTTCGTTCTTTATGAAGGTCGGTAAAACCGATACAGCAATCGATTACTTTCAAGAAGCCTACGAATTGGATCCGCGTGATACTGAACTGGAGGAATACCTCAACCAATTCAGGAAATAAAGCACAAAAATTCTCTCTCTACCTCACAGTTTGAGGAAGGCACGGCTTATGCAGCACAAACTCTGCGCAAATTGTGGGTTTCTGAACCCGTCATTTAAATTTTGCGGTGAATGCGGTATGCCGCTTGATGGCACCTCGCGTTCGGCTGAACGCCCCGCAGCAGATACGGTTTCTATTGAACAGGCTTTGCCACACGGGGCGGAACGCCGCCAGCTAACCGTCCTTTTTTGTGATATTGTTGACTCCACCGCATTCACCGAAAAACTGGATCCTGAAGAACTCCGAAATCTCTTAGAAGTGTACCGGACATGTATCATGGAGGTGGTTTTAGCACAAAACGGGCATATCGCGCGCTACTTCGGGGACGGGATCCTCGTTTATTTCGGCTATCCGATCGCACACGAAGACACAGCCCATCGCGCCGTGAGAGCCGCGTTAGGGATCGTCGCCGCTATAGAAACACTGAATCCGTATCTCCATCAAACCTTCGGCGTAGAGATTAACGTTCGGATTAGCATCGATACAGGACGGGTTGTCGTCTGGCATATCTCAGGACAAGAAGCTCCCGAAGCGATTGACATCGTCGGGAAAATGCCGAACGTCGCCGCAAGGATGGAAAAACTCGCGACACCGAACACCGTTGTGATTGGTGATACAACGCATCAATTGGTTGAAGGCTTTTTCAAGTGTGAGGCACTCGGGGCATCTATACTCCGCGGTATTTCGCAGCCCGTGAACATTTATCAGGTGTCGGGTGAAATCCCAGCGCAAAGCCGACTCGATATCGCCAGTGAGAGCGGATTGACACCCCTTATCGGACGAGAGCAAGAGGTTGAACTTCTCAAACAAGGGTGGGCACAAGCACTCGCCGCCAACGGACAAGCACTCCTTATTCAAGGAGAAGCCGGTATCGGAAAATCGAGATGTGTGCAGCTGATTCAGGAGCATGTTGAGAGCCACCCGGATGCCGTCACCTTAGAAGGTCGATGCTCGCCGTATTACCAGAATAGTCCGCTGTATCCTATCCTTTCACTGTTCCAAGAACACGTCGTGCAGTTTACAAACACAGATACGGCACAGAGAAGACTCGAAAAACTTGAAAACTTGCTGCGGGACTATAACGTTTCGACTGTCGGGCAAGCGGTAGAAGCGCAAGCGGATACGCCGGAAACGCTGCCGCTCCTCGCTGAATTATTGGACATACCTTTTGAAATACAGCGGCGCACGGAAACCGGTACGGGTGCTGGTTTATATGGTAAACCGGTCAAACAGGATACATATCCCTCCGAATGGCAACGCAGACAGCGGCGACAACAGACGTTGGAAGTACTCGTCCAAGTATTGCTGAAGATGTCAGAACGGAAACCGATCCTCTTTGTCGTGGAGGACCTCCACTGGATCGATCCGTCGAGCATAGAATTTCTTACACTCTTAATCGAAAGGATCGAAAACGCCAGAATTTTCACAATCTTGTCCTGGCGATCCGACACACACCGCTCAATCGTATACAAAAGCCGGCACAACGTACAGCCGAATGAAGATGGGAACCCGCAGACTGTTCCTGATGGGAACTTTACAAATCCTGCCATAGATAGAGAAATTCTGGAGAAACTCCTGCGACCCACATGGGCGAAGACCCTGCAGTTAGAGGCACTCACACCGCCCGAAGTCGAAACAATGATTCAGCACGTTGCGGGCGACACACAACTGCCGCCAAACCTATTAACCAAGATCGTCGAAATGACTGAAGGGGTACCTCTGTTTGTTGAGGAACTCACCCAGATGATGCTGTCTGAAGTGCCCCATCCCGATGATCGGGATCGGTCGCCTTCAGAAGAAGGCGACGCACTGACACTCTCTTCTGATGCCCTGGATGCAACGCGTTCACAGCCCCAAACAATGCGGGTGCCTGTGACGCTACAAGATTTGTTGACAGCGCGTCTCGACGAACTCGGTCCCGCGAAGGAGATCATCCAACTCGGAGCGACCCTCGGTAGAGAGTGGACAGCAGAGCTGCTTCACAAGATCGCAGCCGGCGTTGATCTCGGGAATAATATCTTCACTGATTTCTCATCCTTGAAAGATGAATTGGACAAATTAGTAAACGGATTCATCCTCAATCGCAATGAAACGACTGACAACCAGTTTCGCTATACCTTTAGGCATCCGCTTCTGCGTGAGACGGCTTATCAATCGCTGCTAAAAAGCAGACGCCAGCAGTATCATCAACAGATTGCAGAGGTCTTGGCGCGCGCGGACGGTTTCCAACCGGAAGTCGTCGCGTACCACTACACCGAAGCCGGGCTGCCCGAAAAAGCCGTTGACTATTGGCACAGCGCGGCGCACCGTGCCTTAGAACGCTCCGCAAACGTGGAGGGTGTGCGCCACATCATGCAAGGACTCGCGGCACTTGAAACGCTTTCAACAAATATCAACACCCCGGAACTGCGGGAGGCCACCGAACGGCGGGAACTGGAGCTGCAAACGACACTCGGTACCGCACTGATTGCGACTAAAGGATATGCATCGCCGGAGGTGGAAGTCGCCTATACACGCGCACGCGAACTCCTGGAAACACTTGAAAAAAGCGCGGAAGCATACCATCATGATGATCACAATCGCATGACTTCCGCAGAGGAGACCGCTTTAGCAGGCAGCTCCAATGTCTCCCTCGATGGAATAAAAGATCTTCGATTCCCGGTGCTGTTCGGGCTGTGGCTCTCTCATCTCGTCCGCGGACGCCTCCGCTCCGCCCGTGAACTCGGCGAAGCCTGTTATGCCATTGCCAAACAAGCTGAGAATCAAGCGTTTGAAGTTGAGGCCCATCGTGCCCTCGGTGCGACACTCTACTATTTGAGCGAATTTAATAGCGCATTAGCACACTTGGAGGCAGGCATTGAACGTTATCAGCCGCAGCAACATCCGGTCCCAGCGTTTCTCCACTACGCGGCAGAACCCGGAATGACACTCCTCGCCTATTCTTCACCGCTCTTGTGGTGCATCGGCTATCCGAGCCAAGCGGAAGAACGGATTCATCAGGCTGTGAGCATCGGAAAGGACACGAACCATCCGTTTAGTGAGGCGGTATCACTTCACTTCAAGACCGTGCTTTATCAGTACCGAGGCGAACCGGCGGAAGTAAACACCTCAGCAACACAGATGTTACAGATATGTCAAGAGCACGGGTTTTCCGCATGGGAAGCCGCAGCAACGGTACTCAAGGGTTGGGCATTCGCAGCACAGAACTTCCCTGAAGAAGGCATCGCTATAATTCGTGAAGGCATCAACGCTTGGAAAGAGACAAGAGGTGAATTACTCATGCCGCTCTTTCTCGCGCTTCTTGGACAAGCTTATCAACGCGCAGGGCAATATAATTTAGCCTTGCAGACACTTGATACTGCTTTGCATGTCATCACACGTACAGGAGAACGTACCTACGCGGCAGAACTCGCGCGACAGAAGGGCGAACTCTGTCTTATATTTGCCGAGGAAACTGAGACCGGCAGCAACGAGAATACACAATCAACCGTCGCAGAAGCGGAATCCTATTTTCAGGAAGCGTTAGCGATCGCACGACAACAAGACGCAAAATCATGGGAACTCCGAGCTGCACTGAGCTTAAGTGAATTATGGCGGACACAAAATCGTCGTGAAGACGCATACAATTTACTTCAACCGATATATGCATGGTTCTCAGAAGGGTTGGATACAAGTGACCTTATACGTGCCAAAAACTTCTTAAAGGAATTGGAGGAATAGTTATCAGTTATCGGTTATCAGTTATCGGTTAAAGAGGGCTACTCTGGCAGTAACAGAAAATGCACCTGACACAACAAACCTCTTAACCGAAGACTGAAGACCGAAAGGTTTTTTCGCAAGAAAAACCGAACCGACAACTATTAAAAAATATGAGACTTGGCGTTGTTGGACTCTGCGGCGACTTCCGCACACTGACATCAGATGAAATCGCAAACATTAAGGCTTTGGAATTTACGGGATTAAGCTTCCATTTCCGCAGCGCGGAAATCCCGTCTGTGCCACCCGATGCTTGTAACCGCTGTGTGCAAATGTTAGAATCAGCGAAACTTGACCTCGTGCAATTCGGCATAACTTACGACGAGTGTCTTTTTCATCCAGATGCCGCTGTCCGAGAAGCCGCTATTGAAAGCGTCCAACGCGGTATGGCAACGGCTGTTTCGCTCAACGCACATCACTATCTGTTCCGTCCGGGCAGTCTCAATCCTGATGGGGCTTGGACTTCCCACCGAGATAACCATCTCCCAGAATCGATGGAACGGTTGATTGAGACCCTGAAACCGATAGCAGCACATGCCGAACGACATGAACTGACGCTTGTCATGGAGACGCACGCCGTTTCTATTATGGGGTCACCGGAAATCTGCCGCGAAGTTGTAGAGCAGGTCGGTTCCGATCGACTTCGCATCGTCATGGATTTCGTCAACCACTTTCAAACACTCCGACAGGTCTACGACAGCGAAGACCGTCTGAACCACATTTTCGACGTAATGGGTCCCGTGGCACCGATGGCGCATATTAAAGACATCAGCGTTCAGAACGGTTTGGTACTTCACCTTAATGAGGAAGTTCCTGGCGAGGGTGAATTGGCACTCGGTGTAGCACTAAAACGTTTCGACGCACTCTATCCAGACGGCTATGGATTAATAGAACATCTACCCGCGGAGAAAATTCCGCTCGCGAATCGCAACGTCCGGCGAATTGCCGCCGAAAACGGCGTTCATATCTATTGAGGATTGACCCATGATTAAAAACATTAGGATAACACATCTTCTAAGGCACCTCTTCCAATCCTATATACTGACCACTATTTTTCTGACGTTCACGCTTTTGTCTACGGCATTTGGACAAGACGAGACGATCACCGAAACTGTCACAGAAAGTGCACGCGGCCTTTGGTCGCAAGTGGAAGTTTACGGCATAGTGATTATAGTCCTCTTTCTTTTTAGTGCCTTCTTTTATCTCCTCAGACTTTTTCAGAAAGACAAACTCCTGAAGACACTCCTGAACAAATATGTCGTCTTTCAGATGAAGGAGAACAAACGTTACCGAGGCACCATGCGGCTTGAATTCACCGGCATGGAAATTATCTCTGAAGAATCGCGACAGCGCGGACACGCCCCCAGTTATATCTTCACAAACGAGGAACGTGATAACCAAATCCTCGCATACGTTCGCTATCATGATACAATGAACGAGCGTGAACTTAGGGAACGCGCCTGGGAGCTCGAACGCTTTTACCATCCACCCTTTATCTACAAGATACGGCGGAAAATCCGAAATATGTTCGTCGCTCTGAGAGAAGCCTCAAAAAATGCGATTAGCATGGTACTGCAAAGCGTTAAGAAAAATGTCGGTGGACAGTTTCAACGCTACAACACAGTCTACCAAAAAGCTACAGATGGGAAAGGAGATATAACAGGCCTCGATAGGTTAGACCAAACGACTGAACACTTGGATAAACAAGAGACCTATGAGCGGCTCATTGAACGCCTCGTCGGCACCCGGATCAAAGTCGAGACAGAGACCGGGGTGTATACGGCTATCCTCAAAGACTATAATCAAAAGCATATTGCATTAATGGATGTCAAAGATGGAGACAACAATGGCTACAGAGATACTTGGAACTATGTTCACGAATATAAACACGATATTAATGCGCTGAACCGCCGCGATGACCGCGGCTTGCGCTGTCGCGCCGAAGGCAACGATGAAAACGGATATTTTCTCGTTTTTGAAAACAATACACCTTACCAAATTCAACTCGGGCATGTCGTGCTGCACGATGGGGCCCCCGAATGGGCAAGGAACTATGAATTCAAACACCATATTCAAGCCTTCAGTGTTCAAAAACTTAAAATTGAACCGGTGGCGCAACACAACGTCGGCCCGTTTCAACGGATTAGAGCGCGTGAGCGACTCACGATCAGAAATTATAAAAAAATTAAACTCGATTTCCGCTCTTTCCGGGACGCTGACATCATTTTCCCGCGAAAATATTGTACTATTGTCGAAAGCGCAGAGAAATATCAACCCGAACTCTTCAGTCTAAGCGGCTTGACCGACACAATTCTGGACATGAGCGATACCGAGGACATCGCCATCGCAGACAAAGAGGGAAAACCCATCCACGGCATCAATGTCGTCCACGGATACGTGACGAACGTCAACGAAGAACGCATTGATTTGAAGACAATCGATACCAGCTACAGTCGGCGCTGGGATGTTGAAAACGCCTTCCGCCGTTTTGATAATAAATTCCGTCACGGATTTCCTATTCATAAGAGGCTCCTACCGATAAATCGCGCCAAGATTACAGCGCACGCCTCTATCGTCGAGCAGATACACGATAATGCTGTTCGGCACGAGGCCTTAGCACCGCTCGTTTATCCCGGACGCAGCTTAGATACCGCAGAACAGCGCGCACGCCGCCGAAAGTTGATACGTAACCGCGTCGTCGGCGGCATCAATGCTCACTTTAACACCAAGTTTTGGAAACCGAATACGGGGGTTCCCAGGACACCCGGTGTCACGCGCGCAGAAGTCCAGATGGCAATGCCAATCAAACTTATGGCATTTACGGGGAATACCTCTACAGTCGAATTTCCGGTACTACAACGTTTTGAATATATTCAGGAACATCATATGATTTATAGGGAGGTCCCGGATCTACGCACCGATCGACTCCCGAAAACCGATATTTTGTGGATCGGCAACGGTGAAATTTACAAAGCCGGCTACCGACTGAACATTGATACTGAACACCGGATCAAAAATTTCGTCAGCCAAGGGGGTGTCGCCATCGTCTCTGGACAAGAGATCACAGCCAGCACGAAACAGCGCCGTGGAACTGGATGGATACCGGAACCACTCACCGGCATCGCATGCGACGAAAGTTACGAATTATTCCCCACATTGCGAGGGAAACGTTCACGTATCTTCCAACACCCGAATCCACTGAATGGCAACCACCACACCGATCCGGAGGCGATGGAACAACCCCTGATTCGACTCGATGATATGTGGCTCGATCCACTCGGGAAATGGACATCTCTCGCTAAAACTAATATCGCTGCAGCCGGATTGCCAAACGACGGGCTTGAAAAGGCATCCGCGCTGCTCCTACTCCCCTTCCAGAAGGGTTTATACATCGTTACCAGCTTGAAGAATGAGACAGAAGAGGATGTACGCATCAACGACAAAATTATGGAAAACCTGCTCCATTTCTCTGTCAAATGGCTGGATAAGCAACGTTCCCCGCGCAAGTTAGAGAGACCTATCAGGTGATATTTAGGGTTTTCACTAAAACCCTCTTAACCAACAATTCTAAAAGTTTCTCAACGTCTTCGGTGATAACCAACGCGACCGCAAGCACAAATATCGGAAGTTCCGGGTCACCCACCAACGCTTCCAATTTTTGCTCATCTTTTTGCGTTGTGACAATTATATCCGCCTGCGCAGCTTGAAATACAGTGTCAATCCGCACGAAGTCCGCCTCAGTATAAACGTGATGATCCGGATATGCCAATAATTCTACACTTTCTGCGGAACACCGCATGAGCGTCGTGGCAAACGCGTCTGGATTCCCTATCCCACAGACTGCAAGGATCCGTTTCCCCTCAAGTGCTTTTTCAGGATCAAGAATATTAGTTTTCTTCGTGCTTTTATCTCCTGTCAAAGGATAGACACTGACCGGTTGGTGGATACTTTCCAAAATCAGCGCATTCGGTGCTAATCGCTTCACTGTCTCTTTAGCGTGTAGCGATACGTCAGGTGTATCTGTATGTGTCAATAGGATGATGTCTGCGCGTCGGAGAGCAGTAGGTGTTTCACGTAAGGTCCCTGCGGGCAGCAATTTCGCCGAGTTCCCGAGAGGACATCGCGTGGCGACAGTGAGAATATCAACATTACGTGCAAGCTGCCGGTGTTGGAACCCGTCATCCAGAAGTAGGACATCTACACCAAAGCGTTTAAGCGCGACCTGTCCTGCCCGATAGCGTTGACGGCTGACAATAATCGGAATACCGCTGAGATGTTTCGCCATCATGTATGCTTCATCGCCGCTCTCTTTTAAGGAAGCGCACACCGTTTCACCGTCCGAAACGATTGTTACCTTTTCACGCGATTGGCGCTTATAACCGCGCAACAGAATAGCGACGCGTACCTTCTCTGCTTGAAGGTGTTTCGCAAGCGCAATAACAGCAGGTGTTTTCCCCGTTCCACCCACAACAATATTACCGACACTGATGACGCGACACGGCAAAGTCCGCGCTCTAAACACACCAAGGGCATAAAGTCGATTTCGTAGCCATACACTCGCACCGTATAGCCAACTGAGGGGAATTAATAGGAAGCGTATAGGGCTGAAAAGAAGGCTTTTCTGAAAGGAAGCAAGGTCGCGGGAATATGTGCGTTTCATCAGCAATTGTTCATAAGTGCCGGCAGCACGCAACAACGGCGCGTGCGAATCTTAAGCGAAAACTGTTATCTTACCAACGGTCTGCATTCACGCCTGGCGAATATTTAAAAATACTAATTCAGCAGTACGTTCAGCGGCACCGGCTGTGCCGAGCTGCGCATAAACTGCTTGAAGCGCTTCTCGTTGTGTTTCCCGTTTTTGTGGATGCTTCAGAAAATCAAGTGCCAACGCCGTCAAGGCAGTCGGTGTCAGTTCCGTCTGTAGCAGCTCCGGGACAATGTCCCGTCCAGCGATGAGATTAGGAAGTCCGCTCCGGTTTAAAGGGGTCAACGCCTTGATGATATGCCAGTTGAATGCTGCCGTACAAAAGAGGATAATCATCGGTGCACCGATACAGGTTGCTTCAAGCGTCGCCGTGCCGGAAGTAACCAGCAGCAGGGTTGATGCCCGCATCGCTTGATAGGTCTGATTTTCCACAATCTTAATGGACGGGAGCTGTAGGGGCTGGGTTACCCAGCCCCTACACAGTTCCTGCTGGTGTTTTGCAATGAGGTCACGTGAAATACCTGGTGCTAACGGGAGAATCCAGTGCGCCTTCGGATAGACCTGAGCGATGTTCGCAGCGGCTTTTAGCATGACTGGCAAAATGTGACGGATCTCGGAACGGCGACTCCCTGGCATCAACCCGATAACAGGTGCTTCCAGATCGTCTGCCGTTTCACATATATGAAGGCGTTCGCGTGCGGCTTGTGCACTGAGGGGTGTCTGTGCGAAATCGACGAGCGGATGTCCTACGAATTCCGCGTTCGCACCTGAGTTTCGGTAAAATTCCGCTTCAAAAGGGAAGATCGCTGCGACGACGTTTGCCCACTTTGCCAGTTTTCGGGCACGGTTCGCACGCCACGCCCACGCCTTTGGTGGAATGTAATAGACAACCGAAACACCCTGTCTCCGAGCAAATTTCGCTAACGGCATATTAAACTCAGCAAAATCTACCAGGAGGAGCACATCGGGGTGTTCCTCACGGATACGCCTTTTCAGATATGCCTGCTTGCGAAGGAACATTGGTAGGACAGTGATGACATCGGCAAAACCCATGACAGCGGAATCTCGGATGTGAAGGTCAAGTTTCACCGATGCCGCTTCCATCTGGTCGCCGCCCATCCCGAAAAGTGTTATATCTGGACACAGTGCCTTGAGTTGCCGAGCAACATGAGAAGCGTGCAAGTCACCAGAAGGTTCCCCAGCAACAATCATAACTTTCGGAGCCATAGTTTTCAGAGAAAGGGTTTTCGGTCATCCGAGTCCTGGTTTTCGGTTTTCGGTTAAGACATTGTGTTGGAAACGTTTCCTATTACTGCCACAAGAAACCTCTTTAACCGATTACTGACTACCGAAAGATTTTTTGAAAAAAATCGTACTGATAACCACTCACGGCATCATCCCCGGTACCTTCAGCCCATCGGTTTCATTGAAACCGAACATCAGGTTGAGATTCTGCACAACAGCACCGGCAGCACCTTTACCGAGGTTATCAATCGCTGCCATTGCGACGACGCGGCGGGTCCGCGTATCAACTTCAAGTCCAACATCGCAATAATTACTGCCGAGCACCGCCTTTGTCTCCGGGTATGTATTCGACGGAAGCACCCGAACAAACGGTTCATGCTCATAAAAACCTGAATAGATGCCGAGAGTTTCTTCAGTGGACATCTCCTCGGTGAGCCGCATATAGACAGTGCTGAGAATCCCCCGCGTCATTGGAACAAGGTGTGGCGTGAACGTCACACGAACCGGGGTTTCCGATGCAACAGCACTTAATTCCTGTTCAATTTCGGGTGTATGCCGATGCGAACCGATGTTGTAGGCGACAACGTTAGACTCTCGATTCGGGTAATGTGTATTTTCACGCGGTTTCGGACCGGCACCCGAAATGCCGGATTTGGCATCAACAATGATGGAGTCCAATTCCACGATGCCTTGCGCGACTAACGGCATCGCTGCAAGTATGGCACTCGTCGGGTAACACCCCGGATTCGCTACAAGTTGGGCATCCCGAATCTTGGCACGATACCGTTCCGGCAACCCATATATCGCTTGCGGCATGAGTTCCGCGCTTGTATGTTCAGCATGGTACCACGCTTCGTAGGTTTCGGCATCTCCGAGTCGATAGTCCGCACTGAAATCCACGACGCGCAGCCCTTGTGCCAGAATTTGTGGCACGAACGCCATCGCAACTTTGTGCGGAACTGCAAGCACAACGACATCCACTATCTCTTTAAGGGAGTCAAGGTCTAACGGTTCAAATGCGGACGATAGAAACCCGCGGAGGTTCGGCAGGACACTCTCAATACACTGCCCCGCATAGGTTTCAGAGGTACAAAGCGCGACCTGTAACCCCCCAGAATGGTTAGCGAGAAACCGTAACAACTCACTCCCGCTATAGCCTGATGCACCAACAATCCCAACTTTTATCATATTTTTAATTTACCTTGCGGAGGAACGACATGCGTCCTATCTATCACGTGCCTTTCTTAAACCCGCCCTCCACTACGTTACGGGCTTGCGTTTTTGCTTATGCCTTACTGCAGAAAACCAACCGCCACGTACCAAGTGTTATAGATTATGCAAGGAATTGTAGCACATTTCGAGTGGAATGTCAAATTATGATAGAGACATGCCATTGAACGCACGCTATTCAAGAAATAAATTGACAGACCACCGTATACACGTTAAAATATGACATACCTCGGCTTGCAAACTACGCCGGAAAATCAAAAGGAGACTACTATGAAATTTGCACGCTATGAATTAAATGGCACAATCGGCTACGGCATTGTCTCAGGAGAAAATCTGAACGTCCTATCGGGATGCCCGTTTGGTGAATATAGCGAAACAGGCGATACCGTCGCATTAGCGGATGTACAACTCCTCGCACCGACAACACCAACAAAGGTGTTGGCTGTCGGATTGAATTATCGGAGCCATTTAGATGGAGCACCGGAGCCAGAAAACCCTGAAATCTTCATCAAAACGCCTTCCTGCATCAACAACCCAGGTGGCAACATTGAATTGCCGAACGGCGATGATGACGTACACGCCGAAGGCGAACTCGTCGTCATTATGAAGAAACAGACACGGAAGGCAACACCTGAAGAAGCAGCCGCCAATATTTTGGGTGTGACCTGCGGCAATGATGTCAGCGCACGTACATGGCAGAGCGATGATATGCAGTGGTGGCGCGCCAAAGCATCGGATACCTTCGGACCTATCGGTCCCGTTATCGCGACTGATGTTGACTACACGGACGCACAGTTGGAGACCCGCATCAACGGCGAAGTCGTTCAGAAACAGACAACCGCAGACCTCATTTTCCCTGTAACAACCATTGTCAGTTTCATCTCACAGGCGATAACCCTGGAACCGGGAGATGCGATCTTCACCGGTACACCCGGCACGACAACCGCTTTGAAAGCCGGTGATGTCGTCGAAATTGAGATTGAGGGTATTGGCGTTCTACAAAATAACGTCGTATAACAGCAATTTCTGCATAGGCGCGCTCGTTTCCGACCAGTGTACTTTGATAAAATTTACAATTTCAGAGACTAACGCTATCACTTTCAATGAAGAGGTAACCGGAAACATCGCACTTCAAACCGAAGATGAGACTGATGTCGGTTGGATCGCAAACGTTGCTGGCACCAAAGGCACGCTTGAGTTTGTCGAAGGTAAAGAACTCACCTACGAAACCGTTTATGTCATTGTTGGTAAAGTCTCTACTACCGATGGCACCGAAACTGAGATCAAAATCACCTTTTCAACCAAGGGTGAAGCGTAAATTCAAATCCTGCTTTGACTCATGTTGGCGAGACTCCAAACCTTGCTGCTTCAATAAGGAGGAAAGATGATTTTCACACATCTATCTCTTTTTCAAGACAGACGAATTTTTCTGAAGACAAAATTTGCTCTTAAAATTGTTGTGTTCATACTGTGCATCGGTATAGCAACACAAACATCAGCAGAACTGCTGTTCCACGACGACTTTGAAAAGGATAAAATCGGGAGCGAGCCAAGCAAATGGGAAGTTGGCCACGACGGCAGCACGACTGCGGAAGTCGTTGCCGATCCGAAAGACGCAAGCAATAAGGTCCTTAAAACCTCGGACAAGGCATCTAACGCATCACGGCACGATGTCGGTGGGTCCATCTACGTCGCTGGCGACAAAAACTGGGACGATTACGTCGCTGAATGGGATATGATGTTTCCCGACGACTTTTACATGGGTGTCGTCTTTCGCTTCCAAGAGGGCGAAAAGTTCTATTTAAGCGACCGGCGGCAAGGTGGTAGAGAATACCATTTCTATAAACGCCAAGGCGGTTGGGCACAAGTCCAAGCTGGACTGGTGGAAAACGACCCCGAAGTCTGGTATCGTGCGCAGCTCATTCTTGATGGGGACAAATTTACCTTCAAGTTGAAAGAGCGGAAAGACAAGCGTTCGTTTGACAAAATCGACCCTGCGACCGAAGGTCAAGATGGAAACTTCAAAACCGGTCAGTTCGGCAACTACGGACTCGTCTATATCGATAATATCTTTGTTGGCGATTCTGTCGAAGACCTCGTTCTACCGGTCGAACCACAGGATAAGTTAAGCACGACATGGGGTGCGATTAAGGATGCCTATTAAAGAAAAAGATTGGAAGGATGGAACGGTGGAAGGATAGGTCCCCAACCTTCCACCGTTCCATGCTTCCACTTATTCGTACTGAACCGCAAGGAAAATTAAAAAATGGCGACCTATACTGCCCGCGGTGGCAAAGACACCGTCATCACATCCGACGAAAAACGCGCACTGCTACACGAAGCACTCCTCAAATTGGGCGGCATCCCGAAAAAGATTTTGGTCATCCCGCCGGATATAACACGCCTCCACTCGAACGCTGGCGAACTCACCCAAATTCTCTACGAGTTATGGGACACCGCAAACGGCACCACCTTTGATATATTGCCCGCTATCGGCACACATGCGCCGATGACCAAAGCACAGATTGCTGAAATGTACGGTGATCTATCCAAGGCGACATATCACGTCCACAACTGGCGGACCGGGTTATACCACTTCGGCGAAGTGCCATCTGAACTCGTGCAAGAGGTTTCGGGCGGCAAGCTTGATTATAGCATACCTGTTGCCGTAAACCGCCGTATTGTAGGGGCTGGGTTACCCAGCCCCTACGAACTCATCATCTCGGTCGGACAGGTAATCCCACACGAGGTTATCGGTATCGCCAACGGATTTAAAAACATCCTCGTCGGTGCAGGCGGGGTTGAGATGATTAACAAATCGCACTTCCTCGGTGCCGTAGACGGCATGGAACGCCTGATGGGACGCACCGATACCTCTGTCAGGAGAGTCCTAAATTACGCGCATGCAAACTACCTAAAACAACTCGGTATTTTATATGTCATGAGCGTCATGGATGCCGATGCCTCTGGAGAACGCGTGATGCGCGGGCTTTACGTCGGCGATGATGCACAGACCTTTGAAACCGCTGCGGAATTGAGCAGAGCCGTTAATATGACGTTCTTGGACGCTCCTCTATCAAAAGTAGTCGTTTATTTGGATCCGCGGGAGTTTAAAAGCACATGGCTCGGTAACAAGGCGATCTATCGCACCCGGATGGCAATGGCGGACGACGGTGAGTTGATTATCATCGCTCCCGGACTCCGAGAGTTCGGTGAGGACGCAGAAATCGATCGTCTCATCCGAAAATACGGCTATCGGGGCACACCTGCGACCCTCAACGCTGTCTCGGAGAACCCGGAGTTGCAAGAGAACCTCTCCGCCGCTGCACACCTGATTCACGGCAGCACCGAAGGACGTTTCAAGGTTGTCTATGCGACGGAACACCTCACCCAAACCGAAATCGAATCGGTCGGCTACCAATGGGCTCCCCTCAACGAAGTGATTGCCGAATACAACCCCGAAACGCTTACCGATGGCTTCAACGACCGTGGCTTCTTCTACATCAGCGAACCCGGACAAGGGTTGTGGGCACTCCGCTCTCAGTTCAGTGAGTAAATTTGCCACAAGAGGAAATACAGATGAACGCAGATGTCACCACTTGGGCACTTCCAGAAGGGGCGATTGCCCGATTAGGACGCGGGATAATAAGTTCGCTTGAATTTTCGCCAGATGGAAAATATCTCCTTGTCGGAACAAAGATTGGACTCTGGTGGTATGAGCTTGCTACGATGAAACCTGTCGCGTTATGGGAAACAGAACGCGGGATGCTTTCCGCCCTTAAATTTTCATCGGCGGGTGCGCTGCTTGCTACTGGCAATTCGGACGGTGAGATTAAAATTTGGGATGTGCAGAATCATCGTTGTCTTGCAAAAATGCAACGGATGGGTCGATTTGACCGAGTTACTGCGCTCGTTTTTTCACCCGATGGGCAATGCTTAGCCTCTTCTGGCGGAAGATACGATGCCGTTTACGTCTGGAATATCGAAACCGGTGAACAGATCGCAAAGTTCACCGTTGACGAAGAACTGAAGCCCCGTTATCGCCCTCCTGCTATTCCTCTTGCTTTTTCTCCAGACGGAAGGACCCTCATAGGCGGAACCCCCGAAAGTACCTTTTCAGTCTGGGATATCGAAACAGGCGAGCGTCGTGCGCACCTCACCGGACATTCGGCTCTGGTGATTTACCTGCTTCTTTCACCGTGCGGCGAGTTCCTAACCTCGGTGGATTGGGATGGCGGTCTCCACAAGTGGGAAGTCGACAAACTCACCACTAAAGACCCACAACCTCTTATCACGTCAATGCCAGAGGCGACAAGATTAGTGCTGTACACCTATTCAGCTGACGGCATTTTACTTGCTGCGATGGCCTCTGGAGCGACTCTTACCGTTTGGGATGTGGAACGTAGCAGAAAGGTAGCAACCTTAACGTATAAAGAAACGGTTCGGAGATTCCATTTTTCACAGACGGGTTCGCAGTTAGTTATTGGCGGTACAGATACAATAATGCAAGCTTGGAACATTGGGGATCCCGCGCCTCAACCGCCTGCTATCCGGGGTCACCATTCTGTGTGCGGTTCCGTAAAATTCTCACCGGATGGGCAGACACTGGCTGCAGGATATTGGTCAGGTGAGGTTCATTTACGGGACGTTCAGGAATTAAAACTGCAAACAACATTCAGGTGTGAAAGTCGTGAGGCGATCCGCTCTATTGATTTTTCACCGTGTGGCAACAAATTGGCAGCCACCTCTCATGATAAGATTGTGAGAGTCTGGAATCTTGAAGAACCAAAAGCACCACCGGCTGAACTCACAGGACATCAAGCGTCCCTTTTTGCCCTCGCGTTTTCTTCAAAAGGGGACCTACTGGTGAGCGCGGATGCTAACGGTGTTTGAGGCGTATGGGATGTCGAACACAATTATGAACTCCAAATGTTTACGGAAGAAAGCGATTGCAGCTGGTCAATCGCCTTTTCACCGGATGGAAAGCACCTTGTAAGTGCGCATGAGAAAGAAAAAGCCCAGGTATGGGATATTGAAAACGGTGAGCCAATTGCTGAACTCTCCTCAAACCGCCCCCGAGATGTTACCAAATATAAAGGCGACGACCGCCAAATTCAAAGGATACTCAAATCATTAGAGAAGGGTTCGGAAGATAAGCGTACCCCAACAAAAGCAATTGCTTTTTCTCCGAATGGCGACCTGATTGCAGGCAATGTGGGGGGGCAAATTTGGTTGTGGGATACTACGACTTATGAGATCCGTATGGTGATATGTTTGCCACAAGGATGCGGGAGAGCTGAAGCGTTAACCTTTTCTCCATGTGGACGGTATCTCGTTTCGGGGGCATCGTGGTTAGATAGATTAGGTATTGATAAGGTGTCCATCCGTTTGTGGGATGTTGCTATCGGTGAAAATATCGCCACCTTCTGGAGTCATCCCACCGATATTCAGTCACTTGCTTTTTCTCCGGATGGCACCCTGTTAGCGAGTGGCAGCTACGATGGCACTATTCTACTATGGGACATGAAGCCTTATTTTCCTCATATTGATACACACTAAGCCTGAGAAGGGTTTGTGGGCGTTACATTCACGATTTGGGAAATAGATTTGCTAAAGCCTCTGCTTTATGGTACACTATACACATGAAAGAGCTACTTGAACCACAGACAGATCCTATCCTTGAAGAGTGTTATCGAATGAAAGCAGAATTTGCTGCCCAATTCAATTCTTTAGAGGAACTCTACGATTACGTGAAAGCCAAAGAGAAAAAGCGCAGAGCCCAAGGTAAGATATATATAGATCCGCCTCCACCTCCCACGGAACAGCGCAAGTAGGGTTAAAAGGTTTCGTTATGACAAGGCAACACATACCAAAAAAGTGTTGAGGACGTAACCTCTGCAATTCGGTTTTATATTCAGACTTTGGAAAAAGAAGAACTCGAAGTTGAGGAACCTGCCTTGGACGTTTTTGTAACCGAAGTGAGTATTTGATTGATGCCGCGTTTTCCAACAGATGCCAAAAAAGGGTTGCAACTCCGAAGTAAATTTCCATAGAAAGAAGGGAACGGCATGCGACTCATCAAAACTATCTGCAACCGGACACCCAAAATATGGCTTCCGTTGGCAATCGTTCTGTTGAACCGCGTAATTAACGTTTTGAAGAGCCAATATATTCTTGCATATTTGGATTTAGATTTACTTGAAATCTCTCTTAATATTCAGGTTATCGGTGGATTTTTCGCTATCGCCACGGCATTGATTGATTGGATGCTGATAAGCGTTCTCCTCTTTTTTGGGTGTCGGTTATTGTGCGGTAGCAAAGGCGTTTTCCGAAATTTCTTTAAGACTATAGGTTTATGCCATCTCGTTCTCTTGGTAGCCACATTAGCTCAATTCATTTTCATTTTAATCGGTTTGCCCGGTTTGCCACCTGAACTCACAACGCTCGAATTTAACAACACGACAAGTTTACAAGAGCCATCAGAAGCAACTACTGAGGCGTTGGCTTCAGTCGAACCGATAGTCCAACGGATTAACATTGCGGGGCAGATCTGTTTCGGTGTTATCCTAATAGCAGTCGTTCAAACCTTTTTCAAAATTAGGTCGGGCCAGGCTCTTTTTATCACATGTATCTCTTACGCTATCTATTGGGTTTTAAGCGAAGCCTTAGGGTCGGCTTTTTTGCACGTTTTTTTCTTTCTTTTCGGACAATTCTTCGTTCCGAGTTGGCAGCCAGGCGACCCGATTTCACCATAACCTAATGTGGTATCAACATTTCAGGCAATTCAGCGAGACTCTGAATCGTTTCCTGCCATCTACCGGTTTGTGTGTTGGCTCGGTCAAGCAATATCGGACGAATCCCTACTCCCTGTGCGCCGACGATATCCGCCGCATAAGTATCTCCCACATGGACAGCTTCCTCTGCTGAAACTCCGACTGCTGCGAGCGCGTAGTTGAAGATATGTGGATCCGGCTTTTCGGAACGAACGCGCGCATCATGTGAGGCGACAATGGCATCAAAATACTCGGCGATCCCCAACCGTTCGGTGAGCGGATCCAACGGCGTATCCCAATTGGAAACAATCGCTAATTTGAAGCCTGCATCTCGGAAACGCTGAAGTGTCGGAACGACATCTTCGTAGAGGGTAGCACTATTCGCAGCAAAGAGGTAATGCCCAGATTGCAACAACTCCCACGCGATCTGTTCCACGTGCTTCTCAATGCCGACTTCTCTTATAAATTCGCATTCTCGCGACATCACGGCTACCAACGATTCCAGCAGAGAATGATCGGTAGTAGGGGCGGGTGCTGATGTACTGGTAAAGAGATTTTTCAACGCTGCGTCACAGCGTTCCCAATTAACCTCAACGCCATATCTTTCAGCAATTCTTTCAAGGTTTTCCTCAAGTGAATGCCTATGAAAACACAACGTTTCATAAAAATCAAAGAAAACAGCTTGGACCATAATTTTTTGGTGAACACTCGCGCTTTCAGCTGTCCTATTCAAAAAGCACTCCCGTGAAATCTTCAAGGCTTTTCACGTTAACAGCAATGAAATGCAGCTGCTCAAGACGTTGCAAATCGTCTATATTTTCAAGGGCTGGCGTTAGGGCGCGCACTGCTTCTCTGTGGAATTTCGTATTGAGGACTGTCAAAAGGTTTTTGCGAGTAGCCTCTTTCGCACCTTGCTCAATACCTTGTGCCATAAATTTTTCGCGTTGGTGTTGCCAAACAGAAGATTCTTGCATGAGTTCCTCCGGTATGCGTTCAAATAAACTTCGATCATGGACAAGCCCACCAAAGAGGGAGAGCCCGTAGAGTAAGTTCCCTTTTGTTGGTGCCTCAATAGATGTGGCCACCGTTGCATCAATGCATTGTTGCACCCACCGGTCAAGGGGCATATCGTCAGGCGGTTTCATCAGTTGCGCCATAGAGATATTATATAACAGGTCGTTAGCAGATGTCAAGGTCAAGCAACGCTGGCAACTCAGACAAGCTCCGAATTGTCTCCCCCCATCTGCCTATTTGGGTGCCGTCTCGGTCAATGAGTATTGGACGAATTCCTGCGTTTTTCGCACCGATGATATCCGCTTCGTAGGTATCGCCTACGTGGACGGCTTCCTCTGCCGAAACACCGACCTGTTTCAGCGTCCACTCGAAAATATGCGGATCCGGCTTCGCAGACCGGACACGTTCATCATGTGAAGAGGTAATCGTGTCAAAATAGTCGGCAATTCCCAACCGTTCGGTGAGTGGATCCAACGGTGTATCCCAATTGGAAACAATCGCTAACTTGAAACCCTTGTCTCGTAAATGCTCAAGGGTCGGAACCGTGTCATCGTAGAGCGTTGCAGCATTGGCAGCAAAAAGGGAGTGCTCAGACTGTAGCAACTCCCATGTCATTTGGTCCAAGTAGTCCCGAACACCGAGCGCCGCCAGAAACTCACGGTAACTATCAATGATCTGCTGCATCGTCTCCAGCAGGTCATGGGTCATCGGATCCGATCCTGATGCATCCGCATAGAGATTCTCGCGTGCTGTGTCATAGTGTTCCCAATCGACTTCACAAGCATACCGCTCTACGATTTTTTGAACTCTCGGTCTAAGTGATTGTCCCCAAACCCCTAATGTCTGGTAAAAATCAAAGAAAACAGCTTTTATCATTCTAATGGTTGTCAGTTATCGGCTATCAGTTATCAGTCAGAGAATACTCTTCTTTCTGACAACCGATAGCTAAGCACTGATAGTGACTCCTTTTTTATACAGAAATGGCAAGTTAGGCAGTTTTTGTGAGCGTACCGCGCGTCATGCAAAGTTGAATACCACACCTATTGAAGCATCCTAATGACGCATATAGCGGGTCGGATCCGGAATACCGGCATCTTTAAAGCCTTTCTTTCGGAGCAGGCAACTATCACAACCACCACACGCTCTACCTTCCGCATCAGGGTCGTAGCAGCTGAAGGTGAGACTATAATCCACACCGAGTGCCGCGCCAATTTGGATAATCTCCGCCTTCGTTTTATCAATCAGTGGTGAGCGGATTTTCAGCTTTGTTTTCCCTTCAACACCCGCTTGCGTGGCAAAGTTCGCCATCGTTTGATAGGCATTTATATATTCGGGACGACAATCCGGATAACCGCTGTAATCCATGGCGTTGACACCGATAAAAATAGTATCCGCGACAAGGACTTCAGCATAAGCGAGGGCGTAGGAGAGAAAAATTGTGTTTCGGGCGGGGACGTAAGTTATCGGTATGTCATCCTCCATTTCCATATCAGAACGGTTTTTGGGAACAGCTATATCTGCCGTCAATGCGGATCCGCCAAAGGTCCGAAGGTCGATGTCAACGACTCTATGCTGTTTCACACCCAGCGCCTTTGCGACGTTTTTTGCGCACTGTAGTTCCACAGCGTGTCGTTGACCATACCGAAAACTCATCGCGTAAGTTTCGTAACCTTCATCGTGCGCGATGGCGAGGGTTGTTGTTGAATCTAAGCCGCCACTTAGTAAGACGACTGCCTTTTTAAGCACTGATTGCCTTCCGAAAAGAAGCAGAAAGTTGACAAGTTTGAAAGTGTTCTAAAGTTTTGCAAGTTATGTTTGATACACAACCCAACTTTAGTTCACTTTAGCTACACTTCACAACTTTCCACCTTTTTAATTTTTTCTATTCTCGCTCAAACTCTAATTTCGCGAAACGCAGGAAGATACCGCCACCCGGTCTGGCGAGGGGCCCATTGATCGCCAAACACGCGATGACATGTTTCGCACCCGGCTCCGCGCTTTCGGTGACAACGACGCGTTGAGGGGTGTTGAAACCGGAGGCGGCACCACGCCCCGACTCCCCGAAGGCCAGGTCAATCTCGCCATCGACCCAGACTTCACCGTAGTCGTCAATACACGTGTGGAACCACACCTTTGAACCGGCGACCGAAACGCCATCAACTTCTTCAGGAAGTGTCACGGTAATCCGATACCAACCGAAGCAGAGTCCTTCGGAGACGACTGCTTGGATGTCTTCACAAGTTCCCCAGTCTGAATCGTCATAATCGGCATGACGGGCGGGACTCTCTTTCATCAGATTAACTAAACCGCCATTGGGTTCACCCGGAACGAGTCCATCGGCATAACGCCACTCGGAATTGGTGAGTTCACGATGTTCTGCATTTTCTAAATCAAGTTCTGCAATAACCATTATGCTTTCCTTCATTTTGTAGTCGCGGCTCCTAACCGCGGTTTTTGTGATGCCGTGCACACATATAAAGTGCACCTACCGGTTTATGAAATTAAGTGGTAATCCTCGATAAAAAGGGAACGAACAAATGGAAAACCTGGCAAAGACCTAATCGTTAGAGGACCAGAGTCTATAGGCAACGCCCGTTGAAAGAATCAAGGAAATTCCCGCGACAATAAATGGCACTTGAACAGAGATATTAATTAGATAGCCGCTTGCGACGTAGCCGAGAAGAAATCCGGTGCTCCATGCTAAATGTGTGAGACCCACACCATGCCCTTTCTCATGCGGTTCGGTAAATTCATTGATAAACCTCGGAATCGTTGTCGAAAGTGACCACGCTGCACCTGCGCCGAGGACTCCGAAAACTTCCAGAGCGATTAATGAGTCGTGAAAGAACGCCACACC
This sequence comes from Candidatus Poribacteria bacterium, assembly GCA_009843785.1. GTDB lineage: Bacteria > Poribacteria > WGA-4E > WGA-4E > WGA-3G > WGA-3G. The sequence goes on from VYCT01000369.1 coordinate 26,382, forward strand.
AAAAGCGAGGAGTGTAACGATTGCGTTCGCCACGAGCGCGGGCGTGCGATGCCCAATCCTATCGCATATTCTCCCGACAGCCAGTTGGCACCCAAAAGCGAACAGTAGGCTCACTGCACCGTAATAACCTGTCGCTTTAACGCCAGCGATACGCGCAATCAAGATCGGCATGAGCAGGTTTACAGAGCCCCAATAATAAGTCGGGAAAACTCGTAAACCGATTAGCATCTGCATGTTTCGCCGCCGACTCAGGTTTAGGTATGCGTCAATATTAAGGGCTGATTTCCATATCCCACCTTGCCCCTGCTGCCTATTGGAAGACCGCTGCATCAACCGCGGTAAAAAGAGGCAGGCACCGACAAACAGTAAGCCGGATAGAACGATCGCACCGATCCCGAAAACCCTATAGTCAATACGATCAATGACCTCGCCTGCGATGGCACTGCCAACTGCCCCCCCAACAGTCATGTTGATAAAGTACAGTCCCGTCGCCAAACCCAAGCGGTTCGATGGCACAACACTGATAAGATAGGTTTGCCCACCCGCAGTTTTGAACCCAGATGCGATGCCTTCATAACAGAGAATGCCCCAGATGAACAGCGGCGTTTCTGTTGTGAAAAGTGCACCTATGACGATCGCGCCTGTCACCCCGATGAGTATCGTCGGTTTCCGTCCGAACCGGTCGCAGAGTGTTCCGCCAATCAGTGCTGAGATGCCACCGAGTCCGATAGGCAAGGCGCGTAACAACGCTGCGAAGAGCGCAGTCTCTTCTAAAATCGTCTCCGCGTAGACCGGAAACAGCATCTGTACCGGTCCCGTCACCAAACCGACAACAAACACGATGGCGCAAAGAAGTATAAATCCGCGACTCCACATTCTTTTTATTCGTTGTCGGTTATCGGTTATCAGTTGTTAGTTAAGGGCGGTTTAGAACAACTTACCCCAATTTGGAGTATTCCAGAAAGTTGTGAATTTTACACCAAAATTTCTTAACCGATAACTGACGACTGACACCCCTTAGAAATACCTTATCAGACTGTCTGTAATGTTTGGTGCAGCGGTGCCGAGTCCACACGCGCTCGTTGCCTTCATGACTGCTCCAATTTCCGAGATGAGTGTTTCCGAATTCGGGTCCAACGGTGCAGACAAAAGTTCTGTCAATCGCTGTGTACCGATCCGACATGGGAAACATTTACCGCAGGATTCTTCAGCGAAAAATTCCATCGCATTGCGTGCGACATCAAGCATATCCCGTGTGTCATCAAACACCATAATCCCTGCCGCGCCGAGCATCGCGCCCACTTTTTGAAAACTCGGTTCATCAATCGTAATGTCCAGATCGTCGCCAGCAATAAACCCACCAGAAAGACCCGCTGTCGTAATCGCTTGAATCTCGCGTCCTTCTGTAGCACCCCCTGCCCATTCATAGAGCAGCGTCTTTAATGGCAGCCCAAACGGGACTTCGTAATTCCCTGGTCTCTGAATGTCGCCAGACAGGCTAATAATCTTTGTGCCTGCTAAATTTTCGTCATAACTGAGATTCTTATACCATGCTGCACCGTGTCGTAGAATTTGGACAGCAGCGGCGAGTGTCTCCACATTGTTTACAGCAGTAGGTAAGTCCTCAAACCCGTGTGTCACAGGGTAAGGCGGACGGTTCCTTGGAAACGGATGTTTCCCTTCCAGACTGTTCAACAGCGAGCCTTCTTCGCCGCAGACGTAAGCACCCGCGCCGCGTCGAATGTAGATGTGGAAATTGAAATCTTCACCCGCATGCTTATCTCCAAAGATAGCATCGCCGAGCAATCCCGCTGCTTCTGCCTCCGCAAGTGCCCGTTCGAGTATTTTTACGGTTTCTGGGTACTCATATCGGAGATAAATAAAGCCGCGTGTTGCGCCTGTCGCGTAGGCGGCGAGTGTCATCCCTTCAATCACAGCGTGTGGGTCATAATCAAGAATAACCCGATCTTTGAAGCAACCCGGTTCACCCTCATCTGCGTTGCAGACGATAGTTTTCGGTTCACCCGGAGCATTCAAAACCGATTCCCATTTCATACCGGTTGGAAACCCTGCACCACCCCTACCTGCAAGTTGACTCTCTTTGAGCGTGTCAATTACATCTGCCGGTGTGAGCGTTGTTACCGCACGCGTTAGTGCTTCATAGCCACCCGTACGCTGATAACCTGTCAACGTCCTACGTTCGGGTTCACGTATCTCAGCGAAGATACATTCTTCACCATCACCCGGATATGGCGGGGGTAAAGGGGAGGGCTGTACAGAGAGCGTGTCTACTTGCTTTCCAACGAATACCTCATGTCCTTTCAGTACGGGTACACAATCGTCGCACCTTCCAGCACACGGCATCTCGGTCGCGCCTTCAACTTGAAGTGCCTCAAGAATTTCCAAACCGCCTTGCAACCGACAGACAGGGCCGGTACAGACGCGCGGTGCCTTTTGTCCCGGTGCCTCGCTCGCAAAATGGTGATAGAACGTTAGCGTGCCAAAAAGTTCAGCAAGCGGAATCCGAAGCCCGACAGCAATATCGCGAAGGACTGTCTCCGAAATAAATCCGTCTCGGTCGTGGAACGCGTGTAACAATGCAAGCAGCGGGGCGGGTTCATCGCGCCACTGGGCAATGACTTCTCGATTTGTCGGGACTGCCATCCATCTCTCCAATACGGGAAAACAAAGATAATTTCTTTGTGTATCTTATCAATTTTCCGACTTCAGGTCAACGCTTTTCTGAAATTTTGCTGCGTAGATCGCTTATTCTGGCACGTCCACTTTAAACGGAGCTATGAGCTCATTTAACGCCTTCCGCTGTCCATGGTCGCGACTTTCAAGCTCGTGAAGTGCTTCTGGGATTTCGTCTTTATGGGCATCAAACGGAAACCAGCGAGACGCATCGACGTGATGAAACTGTTTTGAATAGATCCAGCGTAAAAACACCGTCATTCGCGGATAGGCTTCATGGGTCCAGCGTCGTCCGGCGTGCCGCAGGTTCGGCAGAAACACGATGAAGTCGCCAGCGTTCACTGGAACATTGTGAACTGTCGGCGGCGGATCGTCCATCGTGATGTGTTCAGGATACTGGAAGTTGGATTTGTGGCTTCCCGGAATACAGGCAAACCCGTTGCCGGGCGGGACATCCACTAACGAAACGGAGAGATTAAAGAAACTCGCGAAGACCTCATCGTTGGCGACCTGGTATTGGTGGTGCGGACTTCTAAACCAGCCTTTATGTCCACCGTGGAGTTCCAAACCGTCAGCATTGGGATAGCAAATATTCGCCACGACATCAAAAACGCGTGGATAGTTCCAAGTCAACGCAGTCACAACCCGTAATATCTCTGGGTTCAAAATAAGGCGTTGGAACGCCTCATGCCCGTAATGCATGTTATAGACCCACCACGGTTTTCCCTCCGGCGTATTGATTCGCATAGGTGGCTTGAAATCTGCCTCGTCCCATTCGTACCACGCAAAGATCTGCGCCTTCATCAATTCGACATCCGCCTTCGGTACAGCGTTTCGGACCACAAAATAACCGAGCAGATCAAAACACCATTTTTCTTCCTGTGTTAGCATAGTCCCTCTCCCTTCTCGATTTTTTCGAGGATCCGTTTGGCAAACCTCTTTTCGCTTCGTTGGACTGATTCCAATTCGTATTGATCGTCAGAAATGCAGTGCCGGTGTGCTTCTATAGGGAGGTTATAGTTCTCATTGAAGTAGAAACTAAATTGATACCGATTGAAAACGACGCGACGTGGATAATCTTCTTTCCAAAACTTTGCGCCGTGCATCAGTCGTGATGAGAAAATGAGGCAATCCCCTGCTTTCAATTCAAACGTAATTGCGGGTGCCCATTCGTTATCAATGTCAAGCGTCGTAGGGAGTTTGATCTGCGATTTATGTGTGCCGGGAATGCACATAAAACCGTTATCCTGTGGCACATCAACGAGCGTTATGGCCGTATTGACATAATTGCTATAGATCTGACCATTACCAGCTTGATAATCGTTATGCGGGTTCCGGAACCCATCAGGAAAGTCAAAACCGCTTGTGTCGCGGTGAAGTCTCTCCTTTTCGTCTTCAGGAATAGGACGTTGCTTCTGCAAGACGAGCGCGCAATTGAAAAGTCTCGGACGGTTCCACATCAAGCCCATCACAATCCGTAAGGCTTTCTCGTTGAGCGATAACCGCTCGAAAATCCGATCCCCGTACTGAACATTGTTTAACACACCGCTATATTCGTCTTGAGTGACATTTACGGGTTCAGGCACGATTTCAGGGTGCGCAAACCATCTATTTGCAATCTCAAGCATCTGTTCAACTTCTGCTGGTGACACCACCTGCCGAAGCACTAAATAGCCAAACAGATCGTAGTGCCATTTCTCTTCTTCTGTTAGCGTAGATGGAAGATCAATCGCACTGTCTTCACCGCGAATTAGCATACTCTCTCCTATTCCATATCAAATAATCGTAACCACCAGGCCCCCATGACAAAGCACCATGGGTTGTCCAATGCCTTGAATGGCTGTCCAAAGCCGAACACCGTTAATCGGAAGTATCTGTTCTTGGTACATATCTCCTCAATTCTAAGCGAGGTTGGTTTATCCTGATTTGACGCAGGCCCAAGTTTCTGTTCACGATTTCATCAAATCGGATAGATTGCAATTGGTGTAACTATATTATCTGATTAAATCATTGTCAACTGAAATTTCTGACATCGGGATGGGTCAGTGCAGCCCTACCCCTTGACATGAAGACGAAATTAGTAGATAATCTAAGCAGCAGTCGGAAGAGTTATGTCCATTAACAACTCGATGAATTCGACGTGAACGGCACGCTTAACTTAAAAGGGGGCTGACAATGAAGGTAGATCCACAGCAACTTATTGATGATGGCTACATTGTGCTACGGCAGGTCGTTCCACCTGATCAGTTGGAAGAACTGAGGACGAATTTTGAAATCCTCCTCGAAAAACAAAAAGTCGTCTGGGCAAGAGAACGAAAACCGGACGAACAACCCGGTGGCGTTTGGACAACGAGTGCGCAGCCGAGAGTGTTTTTTGATGAGGTTGTTGACACTGCGACCGCCAATACTGTTGAATTTTGTCTGCATGAGAACACCCTCGGTGTGAGCCAACAACTCATGAGGGCACCCGAAGCGGCGATAACATTAATGGCATTGATGTGTAATCCTGTGCAAGATCATGGTCCGGCGAGTTGGCATCGTGATATTGATCCCACGGTACAGGCACCGCTCAAGGGCATGCAGATGGATTATGTTAAAAACGGACCAGGATATGTCCAATGGAACATTCCACTTTATGACGATAGCGTGTTTTGGCTCGTGCCGAAAAGTTATTGTCGTCCGAACACACCAGAGGAACACCAACACCTATTGACACGTGCCCAAGAACCGATGCCGGGTGGAATGCCAATCGAACTCTCAGCAGGCGATGGCGTTGTCTATAGCCACATGGGTTTGCATTGGGGCAGCAATTACAGCACAAAACTGCGCCGGACTGTTCATCTCGGATATCGCGCCTTCGGTGGGGATTCGTATCCAATTGTTGATCACTTTTATTGGAACCTGGAATTCACACAGCACCTTCCGACTGAAGTTCGCACTCAATTTGAACGTTTTTCCCAACTTCACCAACAGCAGTGTGATGTGATTGAGGCAACCTTTCACGCCATCCGTAACAAGGACGCTAACGGTTTTCGGAATACATTGGCGAAGCTGCACCCGGGTGAAAAGGAACGCATGGTCGCGGTCATATTCCTTTCAAAATTGGCGGACAAGGTTCGCAAACTCAAAGCTCCTGAAATTAACAAGTTGTCAGTTGAAGCGCGCATCGGGGAAATCTCTGCACATCGACTCAACTTCCATCTTTATGAGGATTTCGCACACCGTTTCTCTACTAAAGATGCCGAAAGCATTTGGAAAAGGTTCTCGACGCTTTACGAGAAAATTGAGGCAGAAATTATCCGATCCGTTCCAGAAAGAACATCCCGTGTGATGCGCTATCAACTGACCGATATGCCAGCGAATTTTGAAGTAGAGGACTTCATTCAGAGTTGGTAGAAATGTAGAACAACTTTCAAACAACCTGCGTCAATCAGATATGTCCATTGCGCAAAAGGTATGCGACTTGCGCTGGACGATTGAACAATTTCACCGTGAAGCGAACAGGAGGAAACCATTGGCACAAAATCAAAGTGTAATCATCAAAATTGAAGCGGGTTCGGTCAATCGGCACAATGACCTTGTCCGCTTGCGTTTCAAGCCGAAACGTTATTTTCCCGATTGGCAAGAAGGCACCTCAGCACTTGCGATGTCTATAACGGATGCAGACGGTCATGCTCCCGGTAAGGATGTCCCCTGTCAATTCGAGCCGACGCTACGCGAGCTCGCATGGCAGACAGGCGAACTTCCGGCGGGGACATCGGCACATTATGCGATCCGACACATCAATAGACCACCGCCAAAAGCGCGTTATCAAATCGAACAGAAACCTGCACATCTGCTCATTTCTGCCGATGACGCGGTATTCGCACGATACAACTTCCTCGGTGTCTGGAAGCCCTACTTTTGGCCCCTCAACGGGAACCACGGGACTGTAGTCCGAGGCGCAGGCGGCGAGGATCATCCGCATCACACAGGACTTTACCTTGCCTACGGAGGGCACGGTGAAGGCGGATCTGCAAACATCTGGTCCGATTGGGATGAACCCCCTTATGGTCCCTGCGGGAAGATGTTGCACCAACGCTTTGTCCGCATCACTGAAGGAGATGTCTACGCTGAATTTGTCGAAGACCTGATCCATGTCAAGGGAGATGGTGAGGTTATTATGACAGAAACGCGGACCGCCCGGGTATGGTATGCGGACGATACGCGACGGTTTCTGGAAATTACGCACGAAACGACACCACCGCTGGACATCGGCGATCGGCAATTCCTCTGTGTCGCGCGTTTGAATCCGTCAATGGGTATCCCAGAAAAAGGGCATGTTGAAAATTCTGAAGGACAGATCGGCAGAACAGCAGTGCATCACCAACGCGCACGGTGGTGCGATTTAGGCGGCACGGTGGGAAACGGCGTGAGCGGTATTGCGCTGTTTGATCACCCAGAAAACGCTGAACATCCGGGCTTTTTCGGGGAAATCGCTGTACCGGAACAGATGAGCATCCTCCACCATCCGCCCGATGAGTTGGAAGATGACCGTTTCCGTCTGCGATTCGGGGTTTATGTCCACGAAGGTGTTACACCCGCGGCAGATGTCGAACGGCATTATCAGTGCTACATAAATCCGGTGCAGGCGGAGGTCTTGAGGAACTTAGAACTTTAGGCGATAACAGCACCAAGCAGACCGTCGCCAATTTACTCCGGCCGCTTGCGGTGCTTGACATCGAGTTCGCGAAGGAGCACCAAAGTGTCCTCAAACGACAGTTCACCCGTTGAAGCCGTGTGTTCGAGGTAGTCGCGCGTTTTGTTGTTGAATACACTATAAAAGGCGCGTGCTTCAGGATCTGGATGGTCTCGCCACAGTGCAACAGGTATGATGGAATCCTCGCTCAAGTACCGACGGTTCGGATGCCCATAATAGACTTGCACCGTCTTGCGTTCTGCCTGTGTGGGACGGGTCGTAGCCGTGTGTAAAACACCGATGTTGAAGAGTATAGCTGTCCCAGCGGGACCGTACAAATCGACAATTCCGCCACGCGCTAACTGCGCATCTGTTTCGAGAATCTCAGCATCCACCGATTCTGGTGATAAGGAGAAACAGTGCGTCGTTTCATCAACATCGGTCAGATACAGCATCAACTGGACGAACCCGATGCGCAACGGATGCTCAAGCCAGTGCCTCGGGCCATCTCGATGCCAGCCGCGATTCAGTTCACCCTCGTATGCTGCCATGTGCCGGATGCAGATTTCCGAAAAGCAAGGGGCATTGCCCATCAGTGCGTGTAGGCAATCCATGACGATCGGATGCCGAATCACATTGTCGAATTCAGGTGAAGTCAGAAGTGCATCGCAATTCACGGTCTGGTAATGTCCGATACGATACCAGTGATCTTCAACGTCAGTCCGGTCCCGGTCAAAGACATGAACAAAATGCGCAACCTCGGCATCGCTGAGAATCTTACCGAGTGAAACGTAGCCATTTTCTTTAAAAAACGCATAATCCGCTGGTTTCATGTAATTTTCCTCGCCTCGATCCTCTGCGGGCGCGGTCGGGAGACCGCGCCTACAAGAGTTTGTGGGTTCACTGTTTTGGGGATTTTTAGTGCATCAATGCTTTCTATCGACTCGCTTGTAAGCGTCGAACCCGAGCCGGTGTGTCATCGCCTTGGATCTCCGAGGAAAGAATGCGGAGGCTCCGATCTTCGACCGGTAACTCAACCTTTACGCAGCCACGGCGATGCGATTCTCGGAGCGCGACGGCTACCTCTAACGCAGCACGACCATCTTCACCTGAACACTTCGGCGAAGTCCCGTTCTCAATGGCGTCAATGAGATCTTCAACGATTGTGATGCCCATGCCTTGCATCCGTACAGGGATCGGGAATGGACATTGTGCAGGCACGCCGCGTCCGCGCCGTCCGCCCGGAATCACACGAATCAACTCAAATGTTTCAGCGTTGTTGACAGAACGGATACGTCCGGTTGTGCCGATGACATCGACTTCCCACGGTGCCGCGCCACACGACGTGCTGCGGAGATACGCACGCACACCGTTATCAAAAACGAGATAGCCGTTTCCTTGCAGGTCACTTTCACCTGCAGCGGCTGCATCGGACTGCATCTCACCGAAAACCCACTCAACGTTCCCACCTGCCATATAGCGCAGAATGTCAATCGCATGGCTGCCGTTATGTGAGAGTCCACACTGGGCATAGACAGTCACCTGCAGCACATCACCGATTTCGCCTTCGTCGATGAGTTTTCGGGCTTCGCTAAAGAACGGATTCCAGCGTCGCGCACAATTGATTGCCAGCGCGACACCTTCTGTTCGGCAGGTCTCCACTATCTCATCCGCCTCGGCGAGACTGAGCGAAATTGGTTTCTCTGCCCAGATCGCTTTGACCCTGGAGCGCGCCACATCTTGAACGATAGTTGACCGAATCCGTGCTGTCGTACAGACGCTAACAAGGTCCAGATTTTCCTTCTCCAGCATCTCACGATAGTCGCTATAGATATGTTCTGCATCCAATCCCCACCGTTCACCGAAAATTGCCCCTTGTTCGGCATGTAGATCAGCCCCGGCGACCAGTTCTACATTCGGTGCAGCGTGATAAGTTGGACCGTGGCAATACGGTAAAAAGAGCGATCCCCCTTGCGTGATTTCGTCGTCAAAGGTGCTGCCCATACGTCCTAAACCGATTACACCTGCTCGATAAGTTGTCATCTTTTTCTCCTTTTTCGGTAAAATTCAAAGATCACTCTCCCACATAACTTCCGTGACAACATCAGCTGTCTTAGTGCTAAATAGTGTAAGACCACCCCAATCCGACACGGCTTCATCTGGATCTTCAGCATCTAAGGTTGAAATGTCTTTGACACCCATAACACTCTCCTGACGAGAGAAATAATAGGTTTTGAAAGTTTTTTCATTCAAGATTGTTTCCGAGAGGTTTTTGGAATAGACATTTGCATTCAAATCCAACAACTGTCTTAACCGTGCCGGAGCAGTTTTTGATTTAGCAATAAGTCGAATCGCCCAGATAAGTTCTAAGATTTGGGATGAATGCGTAGAAACGATAATTTTGTAGCCCCGCCGCAAGAGGTCAAAAAGAATAATGAACAAAACCGAAATGGATTGCGGGTGTAATCCCATTTCTGGTTCTTCAATTACAACCCAATTGAGATTATTTTTTTTCGCGCGCCACCTGAAGGCATTGATTGATACAAGCCCATCAAAAGCGGCACAAATTCTCGCTGCCCCGTGGACCAGGTCATAAAAGGGAGATGACTACCTGCAACGTCCAAAACGATACGTTTTCGCAAACCGGAACGGTCGAGCTTAACTTGAGCCCCGCCAAAGATATTTTCTCCAATTGTATCTCGTATGATTTTATTCATACGGCCGGCCTGTGGAAAAATGATGTCCTCACTGGAACCTGAACTCATTTCCAATAGTAAACGCAAATGCTCACTGAATTGCTTAACAACGTACGGGTCGCCGATAGCGTAGTCAGTAAACGCTCGAGGCCAGCCATCTTTGAGCGTCATCGCCCGATGGGCAGGTATCAGGAACAAGGATTCCGCTTTTCTCTTTTCTTTTTTCGTTAACACCTCCTCAAGTTCAAATATTTCGTTGTCCACAGTGATTTTTGTTGCTGCGGTGCTCCAAATCTTTTCCATCCCCTCACCGAAATAGAGGGATAAAAAATGCTCGGTTTTTCCGTGCCAATCAAAGCCGTGCTTCTTAAGAGTCCGAGTAATATCATTTCTATCTAAAATTAACTTCACAAGTTGGAGCAGAATGCTTTTCCCACTCGCTTGCTCACCGACAAATACTGTTAAATCGCCAAAGGAAATATCGGCTTCACGAATTTGCCCCAATGAAGTTAGTTCAATACGTTCCATAATTATCTTGTTCCCCTTTCTAATATGCTAACTGGGTTAATATCTATTTTACTACAATTCGGATTTTTTCATAGACAAAATCCAGCCACTTGTCTTGTGGTGGTATAATTTTGGGTTTCGGCGAAAGCGGTGTCCAATATGGCTTGAAAATGTGTCCTCTATCGCTCTTTAATTCCCATGCATCTTCTGTTTCCTCTTGTGTGCTTAATAGAAAAAAATGCCTCGTTTTCTGCACACCTATGTTTTCATTTGGCACCCATCCGGTAATGTTATAGCAGATACATGTCGGATTAGGATGTTTGTCGTATTCGATATATGAAATATGCGTAAAATCTGCCCGTATGGAATGGTAATTGACAGTCATCCCCTTTGTGAGTTTTTCTTTGTAAGGCATCGCGTTTAAATCAGGTTGAATATAAACCTGCGTTGTTTCCACTATTATTCGCTCCCCTTCCGCCAACTCATTCTCAAAACAACCCAGATAGCCTTCAATTTCCACAAACTGTAAGCCTGTTTCTTCATAAACTTCTCGCTTTACAGCGGTTTCAAGGTCTTCACTCTTTTCAACAGTCCCTGCCGGGATCTGGACACCCGCAGTCGGATGTTTGAAAACAAGCAATTCTTTGACACCATTTCTCTCACGTACGATAAAGGCAGTAACCTTTTGGACAACTTCATTCATTTGTATTTCCCTTAGCTTGTGAAAAGAAAATATCTCTTATTTTAACCCTTTAGGTGCCAATTCGCCAATGGAACTTTCCAGAATATCGGAGGCTTCGGTGGGTATATGCTTAGCCGTTGGCGGAAGCGGTGTATCAAAAAAGTAGTCAGGGTCGGCTTTCTGTCGTTGCCAAGTTTCGCGCATCTCTCGCCAAGCCCCAAAAAGCGTGCGCGGTTCGGGCATGTCTTCGGCAATTAGATGGTGCAATTTTTTCAAATTGTAGCAGGGCACGCCCGCAAACATGTGATGCTCAATGTGCCAATTCATACGCCAATACAAAAACTCTGCGACCGGATTCAGCTTGATTGACCGTGCACATTTACGGAAGTCAGGGTCATTTTCCTTTAAACCACAATGTTGGGGCATAGAAACGAGGTAGGACCCCCAGTTTGCAATAAATGCGCTGGCAGTGACGATGAGCGGAAACACCCAATAGCCTGTGGCGAGTGAAACGACAAACAGTGCACCGTGAAAAAGGAGTAGCATCCGAGACCACCAAATCGAATTTTGATGTTCTTCGGGTTGGTCGGCATGTAGTGATGCCAACCACTCCTGACTCGGAATATCTGGCGGTCCTTCTTTGCCAAAGGCACTACGGGTGGTGCAGATAACCGCAGCCATAAGACCGCCTTTGCTAAAGGTGCGACCGGGTTGCGTGAGCAAATTTATGGTAAACAGTTGAAGCACAAACAGGGAACCCAACTTCGGTTCAAGCGGGAGAAGGTTTTCGCGATCGCCTTCGGGGTATAAGGTGTAGCGATGATGATAGGTATGGCTACTGGCGTAGTCAAAATGATCCCACCAACTGATGAGGCTAAAGAGATAAAGAAAAAATTTGTTCAACCACTTGGTCCGAAATACGGTGCCGTGTCCCAATTCGTGATTGGCTGTCCCTTTGAAAAAACTGGCGACCGTGCCATGCACAAATAAGGCAATGCAAAAGCCAAGCCACATCGCTTGCGACCAAAAGAAGTAGACCCAACTCCCCGTCAATAGCCAGAGGGCAAGATGTCCGCCTGCCTGAAACCAACCTTGCAAATCACTTCGTTTTGATAGATCACGTAAGGTGGTGTGGTCTATTCTGCTCCGGTACCATTTTACACGAAGCACTTCGCGTACTTCAGCAAGGGGCTGATAAGTCATTTGAATCTCCTCTTTATCGCCAATATTTATTCAACATTTGCCACACTGCCGTCTATTCAACAGCTGCTTTGGAAAATGGTGCCCCTGTATTATACCATTAGGGAAATTTAGTTTCCATCTTCTGCACTCGGAGATGCTACACCAACAAGTGCGCGTCCGGTCCTTTCCTCAGCACGGAATACAGCGAGGTTATATCCGTTCACGTCTTTGATGAGCCAGATATGCCCCGCAAACGTGTGCTGATTCACAAAGGTATCAACAGCAACCTTACCATAGTACTTTTCTTCACCGTTACCATCTACCCAATAATAGGCGATCTCGGTTTCCTTGCCGCCATTCACGAAAATGATTGCGGTTTCGGTGTCGCTGCCTCCTGATCTGAGATTTGGCAGCAGACTCGGATCGTGCTGCTTTAAGTCTATCCACTTGCCACCGCCATCGCTCTCTGGGTTCTTCAATTGTTGGTGGAATTCTGTCAACTCTATTAACTCGGCAGGCCATTCAAACTTCGGGGAATCCTCAGGATCGAACCCTTGGAGATGTGAAAGCCTTAAACGTGTCACCGCTCGCGTATATCGCCAGTCCATATCGCCATAAACTTCAGTGAGCAGTGCTGCAAGCGCGGGGTCGTATTCTTTTAATTTGTCGCGGGTATCAACATGGTTATGTTGGTCGTCGTTTGCCCGGTTCGTGTCAAACCAAGACTGCGTACCTTCAGCCCAATATTCTGCTCTGTTCGTAATGGCATAGGTATCTTTCCACAACCCTTTTTCAACTGCAGCATCATATAGTACCTTAAGACGGTCATCAAAACTCGGATCCACTGTCTTTAATCCCATCTGGTGAATCGCATGCGCGAATTCATGCACCAGAATATTTTCAGTCGAATACGGATCGCCTTCGTAATTAAGCAAGTTCTCCTCACCACAACTGACAGCGGGTCGGGATGGCGTGGAACCCAAACCGCGTGCGCGCCGGTCCCAATAGTAATCGGGTTGCAGATCGCTGTGTTCGGGAATCTGCGTCGTCAGTTCGTTATGTGCCATCACAGCAAAACGCACGTTATTTTGTGCGAGTGCCTGTAGTATATCCTGCCGATGCCCGATCATCTGCTGAATAAGCCAAGCCGCTTCCTTCAGCGCATAAGGACTCACCTTCGCTGATGCGACAACAGGCAACCCCTCCACATCAAGCGACTGCACATAAAACGGATCCAAGTTAAAAGTTTCGCGAACATCATTCGGCGGAGGTATAGGTTGAGAAATATTGACGCTTTGCGCTGTTGCAGTTAGTTGAATGGAAAAAAACAGGACGTAGATTGTTAAAATGGCAGTCAAATAAAGCATAAGTCAGTCTTCCTTTGGTATTAAGGACTATGTTAAAGTTGAGAGCACATTTGAAAACGTTTTATTTTGATTCTCGAAATAGAAGTAACTGAACAGATTGCTGATCAATTGGATCTAAAGGGTCTTCCTTTTCTGAGATATAGGTGTTAATGCAACGTGCAATATACTCTGCCTGTTTCACTGGTACAGCATTCCCAATCATCTGCTCCAAATCGGTTTTCGATCCAGTGAAACAAAAGTCTTTTGGAAAGGTTTGGAGATAACTTCGTTCTAATGTTGTGAGTGGACGCACTTTTTCTGAAATAAGTGCAGTGTCCTTCGGATGCGCCTTGTATGTTTTTGGAATTGGGCGATTAACGCCTCTTACTGTTGGACTCGGTTCATCAATGCTAAAGACAGCGCGGCGGCTATAGTTGCGAGGATGTCGGTAGTAGTGGGCAACGTCAAGACTATCCCCCAAGTAATCACGCACTGTCATCGGTTTGGTAATCAGATTGTTATCCAAATAACTCGCGAGAGATCTGCTATCCACAGAGATAGATAGCCCTAATTCACCTATAAGAAAAAGCCGTTTCCGTCTTTGTGGAACACCACACTGGTTTGCGTCTAAAATTCGCTGTGTTAGTGAATATCCTGCACCTCTTAAAATTTCACCAGCACTACGATATCGCTGACTTTTCACAGTTCTATCCACATTTTCCATGACAAACCACTTTGGTTTTGTATGTGCGACAATCTGTGCGAAACTCACAGTCAAATCCGCTCTACCTAAATTTTCGTCCCGTTTACCGGCATGCGAAAAATCTTGGCACGGCGGTCCACCAATAATCATATCAAATTGATATGCGTTTAATATTCCTAAACTTTCTTGCCAATTACCGAGATCTAACTTGTGTATATCATGCGTAAAGTTAGCACGATAAACCTTGATTGCCGGTTCCCAATTATCGAAAGCAGCTACTGCTTCAAAGCCCGCATTTTGGAATCCGAGTGTCATGCCACCACATCCAGCAAAAAGATCTATAAACTTCATAGACATTTGTGTTTTTACCTCTTACATGAAAAGTTCAGGAGAATTAGCCAGAATAGCATCAAATCGTCTTTCTGGACTAAGCATCTTTTCGCCCTGCCCTAAGATAATGTTTTTGATTTCAGTTTTCTTGATTCTTGGATGTGTGAGTTCTACACAAGACATATAAGGATGAGTCTTTCTTCCACTCAAGGCAAAGGCTTTGTCCGTTTGTCTCGTAAATCCGACACTAACGGTCTGCGGGTCAATTTTCTCGTCTGTGGCAAAGTCAGAAAGCATTTTCACGATCCACAAAACTGCCCGTTTTGCTCGTGAGAATCCGCGAGTACGTCCTTGTTCAACTGCATCTAAAAGCAGCTTCGCAAAAGCGAACGTACTCCAGACAAAAACATCCAAACAATTTTCATGAAGTTGAGCAGATTTCCCAACAGTCTTCCAAATAGGTTGTATAACCAATGGAATCTGATCGTCTATTTTCCCAAGTAACAGAATCTTGATAGTTTGAATAATATGCGGTATCTTCTCCAGCATGCTATCTTCTGATTCCCAGTCGAAGTTATTCTGAAAGATCGGGCGTAGAGCCTCAGAAAGTTCGTTTTGACGTTCAGCGTACCGCTTAGCAATTTCAAGTGTTAAATGGATAATCGTATTCGGACGCACCACAAGTTCACAGCCGTATCCTTCTTCAGGAAAGTTGTAAGTTGAATTATCAGGCAAAGCTGTCAATTTAATCTCCAATGCTCGTAGCCAAGGATTTTCAGAATCAGAATTATCCATTACCACTAAATCAATACGAGGTAAAGTTCCTTTGACAAATTGCTGATTTTGTCCATAAGTATACTCAAAAGCAAAGTAAATATCTTCAGAATCATACGCATGTCCAAATATAGAGTTCACGTCAATCTTCTCAGGAACGATATTCCAATTCTGATCTAACGCCAAGTAAACAGGCGCGATATTTTGACTTTGCATATAACATAATAAGGCGATTGGGAAACAGTTATTAAAGCTGTTTTTGCCCCACGCTTTTGCTTCACTGAAGTCCTTGTTTGTGTTAGATGGATTTAACCCAAACAAGGCAGGTCTGTTACCTATTGATGTGAATTTCATCGGATTGGTTACCATTCCTCCAATAGAACGCTAGACAGGTATTCCATGTGCCGTTATCTCTGAAAGCGGAACCTGATATCTGACATCCTCCATTGGGCTTACCTTATCTGTGGGATTCTGAATGATATAGAGTTCTGGTTGCGTTGCGGCGTTAAGGACAATATAAAGAAAATAGTCATCTTTGAGTTCCTGCGCTACGGACCACTCGTTGGATGTGAGGAGGACAGGATCACGGTAGGCACGGGCTTTTACCTCAATATATCGATTTTTACCATCCGGTGCTGTTGAATGAAGATCGTAACCAAGGTTTTTTGTGGAGACATCTTTGACAGTACGCTCTCGCTCCTCTTCATACTCGCGAGCATGTTTCATACCGATGTGTTCAATTTCCTTTCTGTCATGCGGAGATGTACTTGTCTCCACCATGTGTGTATCATCCTCCGTGCCACCACTGCGACCACTACTATGACTGGTGTCTCGATTTCTATTAGGTGTATTGATCCCTTTGCCACCACGCGAGCGTGTTCTACTTCCACCCGGATGTGATTGACTCGTTGAGGTTTCAAATTCATTCTCCGTTGAATCGTTGTTTTCACTTCCAGTTTCTGGCTCCTCGTGAATTGTTGGCGTTCCAACATCAGAGTCATTCGGTCTTAAGTCGTCCTCGCTACCAGTCTCACATGAGCATTTCTCATCAACAGATTCTGACGCATTCTCTTCATCTTCTTTAGAATCTGACTCTGGAGGTAACAGACAGCAATTAGGTTGGAAACCTCTGCGTTTCCAACTCAATAGAGCAGTATTAGACAGATTTACTGCCGATAATAGATCCTTGACAAACTCGCGGAGTTGGTCAATACGAAAATAATCTTGTAGGGCATCGCCGATTAGATCTGGGTACGCTTTCTCGTCCTCTTCTAATCCTAACCAGAGCGTTTGATTCCTCTCATCCAAAAAACTCTGACGCGGGTTTGGATCGGGAGCACGAAATTCTCTCAGTGTGTATTCCACCTCTAATTTTTCGGTTCGGCAAACTGACATTCGATCCAAAATTTCAGCAGATTTTTTCACTTCGTGCCCTTGGCACAGACGCTGTGAATGGAGGAAATCATGAATGTATGGACGCAGATTTCGCACCTTTTCAGATAAAATTCTATCTTCTCTTTGCTCACCGGAACAGTTAAATTCAACATCTGATGCTTCACAGCAACCCTCTATCCTTAAATGCTGCTTCGCAAACTCTAACAAATCACCATCAAACGACCAAAATGGAATGTGTTCCTCCATAAAAAGTCGAGAACGATAATCATCGTCCTTCCAAACCAATTCACGCAAACAGAAAAAGTCCCATTTATCTCCCTCTTCGCCAAGCCAACATTTATCTTTAAGCACTTGTCCCCACTCTTTCCACCAATCTTCATTTACCAGAAAACTTCCGCCTTCTCGCAGTGCCTGCCATAAACGATGGTAAAGGATCTTAACACGTTCACGAACATTCACGTCCTCAGTTTTCCCTACAGATGCAATCTTTTGAATGACGCGGACGTAATGTGACGGTGCGGCACCCTCCAAAACCCCCAATCCGATGAAAAACCCTTTCAACGTTTCCTCGTAATCATCTATGAGGTAACCGCAATGGTTACCAAAGACTGGGCTCTCATCCTTCCAAAACACTTCATGTGCTTTCCACCAATTCGGTTCTGGATTGGAAGTAAAGATAAGTGGTTTTTGCTTGAATTCCTCGCTTCGACGTGCATCTTGACGCGCAAGAAAACGATAGAGTGGTTCAACCTTTTCAACACTAACTTCCGTGCCACTCAAGGTTTGAAGATAGTTGAGTACACTATCCGTATTTGCATTCAGATGTATTCCCAATTTCTCAGCCAACCATCGTGCAGCTTCGTTGTCTTGGCTGATATCAAAATCAGGATGTAGGTAAGCGACACTTTCACCTAACACTCTACGATTCCCATCAGTTGGGGCAAAGCACTTGGAAGGCGTATGAAGCTTGCCGTGTTCATCGGGAATCCATGCCGTTTCCTTGAGTTGACAATAGAATGTAGCATCAAAGAGTTTTGATTGATTCTTGCGAAAGTACCAACGATAAATACCTCGAAAGTGGTTATCAAAGAAAGTTTGGCGGTTCCATTCTCCCGACGGGAGAGGCTTAACCCTTTTAACTAATAGGTGCCAAAGGACATGCGAAAGATTTATTTTTTTATGGTCACTAATCTCAACTAACGCCTCCGACAAACCAGGGAAATTGAAGTCTTTAATATTAGTTTGCAGCCCCCACGTAGTTCGTTCCAGTTCAACATTTCGTTTACTAAGTTCTTTGTTAAATGCTTGATCGTTTTCGGATTTGGCAGAGATGTTCTTTTCGATAACACACGGAATATCCATAGCCCCAATCGCTTTCAAAAACTGAAGCCAATCTCTCCGATTGGAATCATTTTCCAGATAGGTATCATCCACAAACCAAATGTCGCTATTGGATACCGAAAAATAGGTTTCCAAATCCGCATTACCTGTGTAGGCCTTTGGTAAGTAAATATCACAAGGTTTTACAAAATCATAGGTTTCTGGTTGACGGCTGTTATAAGCCAGCAGGATTGAAACCTTGCTGAGCTCTTCCCTCAATTGCCTATGCTCATTTCCCGAAAGTTCATTCCAAACTCTGAAAATGTAACGTACATGCAAACGGTTTTGTTCTTTAGAAGGTTTGTCAGACCAACGATATTGCCGGATAATCCATTTGCTAATCATTTCTTCAGAGTTTGAAATCCTAACGTCCAGCTTCCCGAGGAAAGCTTTGATGTCGTTCCCTTCTTCTCCTTTAAGAAGAATCGACTGAAGAATAGGTAAATCCATGAGAAACGGTTTGAGATCTTCACGCCCTTCATCGGTATCCGGCGGGAAGAACACCAATTTATAATTTGTAGACACATGCCGCCCATTTTCAAGGCGAACCAATGGTAGTCTTTTGATACGACCCAATTCAGAGTTCTGACTATTTAAATAGACATACAAAAAACGCAGCCATTCTTCGCATCTACTCTCAAACCAGTTATTGTCTTGCTTTTCCAGCCAACCCAACACTTGGCTGATCCCTATTTCTCTCACCCCTGCCTCACGCATTACCTTAAAGCACCGACGAAACTCTTCCGTTTCTCCTATTTCAGGATGTAACCAACCGCTGTTCGGATACAACCAACGACTTTCAACCAATTCTCGCAAGGACTCACGGTGTGGATAAAATACGTTCTCAGCTTTTGCATACCCACCGTCTTGTGTTGGTACAAAAACTCTTTCTTGCATTGCTTTTTGTAATGCGTCAGCAATAGGTTTAAACTCATTTTCCACTTCGCCTTTCAGAGGTAATATATTGAAAAATGCTGGTTCAAGTAAATCGTTTACCTTCAACTGTTCCAAAATTTTAGGGAGAAATTTAGCCGTTTCCTGCACTAACCATTTATTCCATGGATTTTCACTTGGATCTTGGATATCCGCACGTCCTGATGTTGTCTGATACCGTGCCTGAATGAGGAATTTCAGGTGTGTCTCTTTCTGCGTAGGAAGATAAGCGAATAGGACAGAGTTATCATCCATTGCTGTGATACTACCGTCATGCAGTTTGAACGCGATTTCAATTGGTTGTTGTTTTTTCGCTGATTGCTGAATTTTCTGTCGTTTTTCGTCATGTTTAGTCTGTTTTAAAAGCGCATCAATCACATTTTCTGGTGGTTGAACCGCCTTGTGGAAAACGAGGAACATCTCTGATAATTGATTTTCACCATTCAGGGACATTGTCAACTCAACTTCAGACGCGTCCTGAATCTTACTATGAGGATGATGGATACAAGAACAAATTCCAGTTCGACCCTCACGCTCATCAATCCATCTAATTGTTTTGAAGTCTTTTTTGAAATCTCGTTGGAGATCACGTAGGAATAACAAAACATACCTCTCACCTAATTTGCAGAACTGATCTTTCAAGAGCACGATGTCTTCCTGGCTCAGATCATCTTTAAAAGGCAGGCGGAAGACTGTTCGACCTTGGCTAACTTGTTCTACAATTTGCGGTGTTGTCTTATCAATGCCTTCAGGCTGCGTAAGATCTCGGATACGAAAATGTTCATCGTCAGAGTATATTTCTGGGCAATCTGTGTAGTTGTAAACCGACTTGAAACCGATGCCAAAAGTCCCAATTTGCGTTAAGTCTTTACTACTTGAACCTAATGAACAGATGCTACGTACATCTTTTTCGCTGAACTGATCCCCATCGTTCCAAACGAATAGTTCATTCTCTCCTAATCGCAGTTCCAATTGAGAACTTTTGCTGTCAACAGCGTTCTGGATAAACTCATAGACGAAATGCGTTTTTTCTTTGTAAAGTTGTTCATAGAAGAAGCGACGGTACTCTGGATCTGAGCCGTAGCGCACTTGGTTTTCTTCAGCTATCTTTTTGTAATCTGTTGCCATAATTTGTTTCCTTATAGAATCTGGTTGAAACTTCAGCTAACACCTTTTACATTCACCGACTCATTGAACGGGAATCAAAACGCATCGGAATTTCTCCTTCTTTAATTGCGTTTAGCAATGCCTCCGCGTCCTCCAGAGTTACATCATGTGATTTGTTAATAGCTGCTAAGATCCGCTTGGGTTGGCCTTTTCGTTTAAGTTTGGACAAATCCTGCAGGTTCCCTAAATTTTCTGTTGGAATTTCTGATTTCCAGACGAGATATTCCAAAGTAACGCTTCAATTCTTCGATCCCAGAAGTAGATAATTTCTCGATGGTATTCAGTATCCATTTTTCCTGTAACTGACACGGTTTTTCTCCTTCTTCGCAATGCGGAGATGCTGCTTGCCAATAAACGGATCGCGCAACCCTCTCAGCAAATCTACTATAAGAGCTTATCAGAATTTACGACCCGCGTCAAACGCTTCTGCGTTTTCACAAGGCTATTTCCTATCCGGCAAGCACTACGTCCTTTCCTGATACTTCAGTTCTTGCCAGATGGCGCGCATCTGCCACACATCCATTAAAACGACCTTTGCCTTCTCACCAATTCGGAGTTCTTCCTATGTATCTGCCATATCAGGTTATCCGTTACTTAGAAATTTCTTTGTAAGTCTTTGATTTTGCGTGGCGGGACTTATTTCTCAGACTCCATACGCTGCCAACAAAATTGCTGTCAATCAGTTGTTGAAAAATTTGATGGCGCGCGGACGGTTTGAGTTCAAACTGATCTGTTTCCGGTGAAAATGGATAAAGGTCGGCTTCACCCGCCAGCAGAAGAAAATATTTACCGCGGTTATCCGGAAGGAAAATAGGGCCTTTCCATTCCAAATATTCAACTACCGGTGGTGTCCCCGGGATAGACATTCTCGCGTGGAGGAGAACCTCTGTCCTGTCCTGTAGTTTGATAGAAGCAGGGAGTTTGTTTTCGAGTCGGATGTCACCGTGAAAATATGGGGTCCGAAAGAACATCCGCGCCGAGAAAGCCAAAAACTTGGATGAATTAAATGCGTACGGCAGATAGTATCCGTCCAAACTCATCTCGTCTTCATTAAGGCAAATCCCAATGGCAATACCAAACTCCCTAAACTTGAATCCCCTCCACTTCGCATCTATCGCGCTGAGTCGGAGAACCGCCCTACCCGCTTCCTTGTATGGGAGGAGATTCTCCTTGCGCAATACGGCTTCCCAGAACGATAAGTCCGCTGTGCCGTGAAGGGTTACCTCTTTGACATTATAAAGATCTGCGGCGTATTCGACAGGGGTGTTTGC
The DNA here is from genome assembly GCA_009843785.1 of Candidatus Poribacteria bacterium. Lineage (GTDB taxonomy): Bacteria > Poribacteria > WGA-4E > WGA-4E > WGA-3G > WGA-3G. Next base: position 48,120 of record VYCT01000369.1, read on the forward strand.
AGCTGCATTGTTAGGCATAGATGTCCTGCATCTGCCAAGCATCCAGCGATTTGAGTTCACACGCTTGCCCTTGCGAACGCAAAGATACACCAACACTCTCTTCTTTGTCCGGATAGACACGCATTGCGACGCACTGCTTCCCGTTCGCGAACACCTCCACAACACTTTTGTCAACGAACACCCGCAGCTTGAGGGTTTCGTCTCGCGCGATAGAGACCGCCCCGGTTTCAGGGGCGCGTGAAAGGACATCTGAGGCAACTGACGAATACGAGGAATCAATCGTTAGCAGACTATCACGTACGTCAACACCAGGATTCAGGTTGCGTAAGCCACGTTCTCTGAAGAACGCAATACGGGTAAACTCCTCTTTCTGCGGTGAACGGAGCACATTCAGTTCAACCATCGGTGCGAATTTCGGGTCAATTTCGAGTTCAAGTTCCATCGCATTGCCATTGATGCCTTCCAGTACGACCTCTTCGTTCGCGGGGAGTGTCATCGCATTGACATGCTGATGGTCGGACCGTAACGATTCAATATCACCCGCAGGTTCAATGCCGACTTCATCTCTGGAGAGCAGTGTCAAGCGACGCGGCAGCGTCATGATCTGATTCCAACCCTTGGTAGGCTTCGCCGGATTCATGTTATAGATAACGATCAGTCCACCGTTGCCATCAGGTGTTGCCGAGGGCGCGTGAACACCCGCTGGAGATGCTGCCCCGAAATTGTTCTTCGCACCTGCTGTCACGACGAACTTGTCGCGTTCGGTGTCATAATCACCGAGCAGATATTGCCCGCCGCTCATGTGACTAAAGAAAAGGAGCATGTGTCGGTCACCGATAGGCCAGAAATACGGACACGCCCCATCATCGCCTACCAATGTGAACATATCGTCTTCAACGAAGGGGTGTAGATAGACCCAGTTCGCTAAATCGGCTGAACGGAGCAGGAAGTTGGCGCGAATCGGTTTGCCACCGGGGCCGTGTGGAAGTGTACCACCGGAAAGCGAATAATACATGTCGTCTTTCTTCCAGATACACGGGTCAAAGACGCGGTAGACCGGAGTCGTGCCGTCCGCGTGTTTCGCCGGGATGACCGCTTCGCCGGACACCTTCTCCCAATTCAGGAGCAACGGATCGCTTGACACGGCAACCATATTGCCGACAACCGTGCCGTGATACATTGCGATCACACGGTCTTCTTCTACAAGCGTCGCCCCGGAGAAACAGCACCTTTCAGGGTTTGGGTAAATCGCATACGGCAAATCGCGCCAATGGATAAGGTCGTCGCTAATCGCGTGTCCCCAATGTTGTCGTGTATCTTCAGGTGGATACGCCTGATAGAAGAGATGCCAGCGTCCCTGCCAGAAACAGAGACCGTTCGGATCATTAAGCATCGCTTCGGGGTTGATATAGTGATAAATCGGACGGTGCGGATCGCCTTCATACGTTTTCCGATAAGCGTTAAGCCGTTGCATCAGTGGATTCGTTTCCAACTCTGCCTCTTGCGCTTCCAGCGTCTCCGCAAACGTATAATACGGTACACGCGATGTGTAATCTTCGTTTTCCATCGTTTCTCCTCTGTGTAATTTCTATAAAATTCTATAGTTTCAGCATATCACAGAATTGATCGTATGTCCAAAAAATTTTCTGTTGATTTTTTGAATTGACACGATTTTTAGCGCATGCTATACTGCACAAATCTTTTCTGCTTCAAAAATGATATTGTAATCGTTGAAGGAGGGTAGAGCGATGAATAAAACTGAGAAACACCGCAGCAAAAAAGCGGAGATGCACGTCGGTGTTCAAGGGATCGGGACATCTTCCAAAGAGTTGGCATTCCTCGTTCGCCACGGCGTAACGCACATGGATGCTTCCGTTAAAGACACTGAGACCGAAACATTGATTCGACACAAGGAAGAAGCGGCAGAAACTGGTGTTAGCCTTGAAATGATTCATATCGGGCTTCCGAGGAGCATCACGCTTGCCCAGGACCCACAGCGAGACAAGGATATTGATGCGGTTTGCAAAATGATTGAGAATGCCGCTGCTGCAGGATTACGAGGGTTGAATTATAACTTCTGTATCCTCAACCATCAGCGAACCGAGAGCACACCTGGGCGCGGTGGCTCAAACTACAGCACCTTCGACTTTTCCAAGTATGATAACGAAACACTTTCAGAGGCGGGTGAGGTGAGTCGCGAAGAGGCGTTTGATCGGATCGCATACTTTCTCGAACGGGTCATTCCTGTCGCTGAAGAGAACAAAGTCCAGATGGCGTGTCACCCGAACGATCCGCCCGCGCCTATTTTAAGAGGCGTTGAGCGGTGGAATTACCCCATCTTTGACGGCTTGAAACGCTTCGCTGAGATTGCAGAGAGTCCGTATCACGGCTTTAACTTCTGCTGTGGGACAGTATCAGAAGGTTTAGAAGATCCGGGCACCGAATTCTATGAGATTCTTGAATATTTCGGTGAGCGAAAGAAGATTTTCAACATTCACTTCCGCAATATTCGCGGCGGATTGCACAACTTCCAAGAGGTCTGGCCCGACGAGGGACACCTCGATATGCACAGAGTTGCGCAGGTCCTTCGGGATGTGGAATACCCGTACATGCTAATGCCTGACCACGCGCCAGGGCATCCAGACGATCCATCGCCGCCGGGTGTTTCCGGCAGAGTCCGACAGGCGTGGGCATTCCAGTTCGGATATATTATCGCCCTAATTCAGGCGGTGAATTCGGTAGCGTAGGTTAATTTAGGAACCGTAGGGGTTGGGAATGTAATACAAGGAATGGATTTAGTCTATTCCCAGACTAAATCCCCCAATCCCGACGAGCAACAGGTGTAAACTTATTTTCGGATTTTACTATAATAACCTAACTTGCTACCTATGTGATTTTAGACGCACGAATACCATTTTTCAGTGAAAATCTGTCATTTTTGCGAAAAACTTGGCGTGTTTCTTACCATTTTCGGCACGAAGAGGCACAGGCTAACAGCCTATGCTACAAAGTGGCAACTTGGGTTATAATAGCAAATTCAACCTGTAGGAGAGAAAAATGAAATCCATTATAACGCGATTAGCGATCATCACCATCAGTCTCAGCCTGATCTTCACAGTACATACGTATGCGGAGATCGATTTTAGCACTGCAAGAGGCATTTGGCTACTTGATGAAGGTGATGGTAATGTTATCAACGATATGTCTGGAAACGAGAATCACGGTGAACTTCAAGGCGGAGAATGGGTCGAAGGGCCTGATGGGCCTGCCTTAAGTCTAAATGGACAAAATGACCGGGTGATCATCGCAGACTCCGATAGTTTGTATCTCGAAGAGGCATGGACGATTACTGCTTGGGCTTTTGTGAATACAACCGAGACCGGTTTTGGACATATTCTCGGCAAAAGACCCGCATCTGGAACCGTGGCGAATTACGCGTTCAGGACAAGCGGCAGTGGCACTGGCTGGGAAGCTTACTATGCACGAGACGGTTGGAAAGGTGCCTGGAATCAAGGTTCAGTCAAGAAAGGTGAATGGTTGTATATGACGGCAACATACGACGGAACGGATACCATTAAAATCTATGAAAATGGCACTGAAATCGGTTCCGTTGGCGGGATGGGTGCACCGGCTCCCCGGAATGACACCGAGGTCAACATTGGCGGTTGGACTGACAACACTTCAGAGACACTTGACGGTATGCTCGCTCAGGTCGCGCTTTTCAGTGTCGCCTTGGCGGAAGAAGATATAAACACCCTGATGGAGGACGGGCTGTCATCCTTAGCGGCTGTTGAGCCTTCTAACAAACTCGCAACGACGTGGGCAAACATCAAATCTCAATAATAGATTCGGACCCATCATCGCCCTAATTCAGGCGGTCAATTCGGAACAGTAAGTGATTGGTTTCAGTTAAAGTGGCGTATTGAGTCAAAACGTATCTTAATGGTAAATTCAACCTGTAGGAGGGAAAAATGAAATCCATTATAGTTTGCTTAGCGATCATCACCCTCAGTCTGACCTTCGCCGTACATACTTATGCGGAGATCGACTTTGAAACCGCAAGGGGTATTTGGTTACTCGATGAAGGCAAAGGCGATGATATCGAAGATATTTCGGGCAACGACAACCACGGTGAACTTCAGGGCGGTGAATGGGTCAAAGGTCCTGATGGGCCTGCCCTCAGTTTAAACGGCGTAAATGATCGGGTTATTATTCCGGACTCCAAGAGTTTGTATCTCGAAGATGCGTGGTCAATCACTTCATGGGTATATGTCAACAAATCCGAGAACGGTTACGGACATATCCTCGGCAAAAGACCCGCAGCGGGTACGATAGCAAATTACGCATTCAGGACAAGCTCCAGCGGCGCCGGCTGGGAAGCTTACTTTGCAAACAACGGTTGGAAAGGTGCCTGGAATCAAGGAAATGTGAAAAAAGATGTCTGGTTGTATATGACCGCAACTTATGACGCAAAAGACACCATTAAAATCTACGAAAATGGTGTCGAAATCGCGTCTGTTGGCGGGATGGGTAAACCGGGTCCCCAAAACGACACGGATGTCAACATCGGCGGTTGGACCAACAACACTTCGGAGACGCTTGACGGTATACTCTATGAAGTCGCACTCTTCGATTCCGTACTGGCAGAAGACGATATAAATGAGCTGATGGAGAAGGGGCTCGTAACACTCATGCCTGTTGAGCCTTCTGGCAAACTTGCCACGACATGGGCAAGCATCAAATCTCGGCAATAGATTCGGCAAATCAAGTGCAGCTGGTGTATTCACTGAACGACTGGCTGCACACATTTGATATTTGCTTTAAAAAATAGCATGACCGAACATATTGAACGCGCAAGAACATTGAACCGTCAAGCATGTGACGACGTTGACCACGGACGGCTTGATGCGGCGAAAGTTGCCTTAAATGAAGCCATTCGTCTCGCACCTGATTTGGCAGCACCGCACACTAATTTGGGTGTCTTGCACTGTTGGGAAGGTGCGTTAGACAAAGCCATCGGTTTACATCTTAAAGCACGTCGCCTCGATCCGAACCTCTCAGCACCGCACACGAATCTTGGTGTCGTTTATGCGTGGCAGGGGAAACTTGACGCAGCATTTCAATCGCTTCAGACAGCACTCGAGTGCAATCCAGACGCCGCTGAGGCATATACGAACTTAGGGTTCGTCTATATCTCTCAGGGGAAGCTTGATGCCGCGATAACCGCATCAAAAAAGGCAATTCAACTTGGCGATGGTGGAGAAGCACAACTCAACCTCGGATTGATTTATAGTTGGCAAGGACGGTTCGATGAAGCCATTGAACTTTACCAAAAAGCACTTGATACCGACCCAACGCTGACGGAACCCCACAACAACCTCGGACTCGTTTATCTGTTGCAAGGTGAACTTGCGCGTGCTATTGAGGCATTCAAGACTTCAATTAAACTCGATGGCGGTGAAGAACCGCATACAAATCTTGGACTCGTGTACAGCTGGCAAGGAAAACACGACGAGGCAATCGCGTTGCACAAGGCAGCACTGGATATGGCACCTGATTCAGCAGAAGCGCAGATCAACCTCGGTTTCGTTTACATCTGCCAAAATCGGCTTGATGAAGCAAAGGTTATGTTAGAAGGCGCACTCCGCAGTGACCCAGATTCCGGAGAAGCACATACCAACCTCGGCATTATCCTTTTCCACGAAGGCAGCATTGAAGCGGCTGTTGCTGCATACAAAAAAGCCGGAGCAATGGCTGAAGCGCGCAACAACCTTGGCATCGCCTACTATCAACAAGGCAAACGTGATGCTGCAATCGCTGAGTTCAAAGCGGCGATTGCAGCCGAAGATTTACAGGAAGCACATACTAATCTGTCAATCGTGACGGGTAGTGTAGGAAATATAGACACGTCAGAACTCCTGACTTCGCCAATTGGCGTGCCAGTCGGTGTCCCGGCTGTATGGTGTGAATTCGTCAATTGAAAAACTAACGCTATACCAACATGCCTCGCGCGACACTATATTTTTGGAAAGAACTATGACACAATTGCCCAACGTCCTTCTTATTCTCGCTGACGACCACGGTTATGGCGATATTTCGGCACACAACGGTCCCGCAATCCAGACCCCGAATATTGACCGGATCGCTGAACACGGAACACGGTTTACCAGATTTTACGCGAACTCTTCGGTCTGTTCGCCAAGCCGGGCATCTCTCATGACCGGACGCTATCCCGATAGGGTCGGAGTGCCAGGTGTGATTCGCACCCATCCAGAAAACAGTTGGGGGTACTTCCGACAGGATGCAGTCACGCTCCCTGCAGCCTTAAAACCCAAAGATTATCGGACGGCACTCATCGGTAAGTGGCACCTTGGACTCGAACCGGAGAATCACCCTTGCAAACGCGGATTCGATCATTTTCACGGTTTCCTCGGCGATATGATGGACGACTACTACACACACCGCAGACACGATATCAACTACATGCGGCACGGTTTGGATACCATTGATCCGAGGGGCCACGCGACAGACCTCTTTACAGAATGGAGTATGGACTTCATTCGCGCAGAAGCACAGTCGTTTGACCCTTTTTTTCTTTATCTTGCCTACAACGCGCCGCATACGCCGATCCAACCCCCAGATGAATGGATTGCGCGGATCCAGGAACGCGAACCCGATATTTCACCGCAACGCGCAAAATACATCGCGCTTGTCGAGCACATGGACGCTGGCATCGGACGCGTCCTTGATACGCTTGAAGACACTGATCAATTGTCGAATACGCTCGTTATCTACACATCTGACAACGGCGGTGCAATGAACGTTGGTGCCCACAACGGTCCCTTGCGCGGGCAAAAAGGTGAGATGTACGAAGGCGGCATCCGAGTCCCGACGTGCGCGATGTGGCCTGGGTATATCCAAGATGGACATGTTACGGATCAGGTTGCGCTGCTCATGGATCTGTTTCCGACAATCTGTGAAGTGGCGGGCGCGTCAATTCCCGAAGGCATCGAAGGACGCTCAATGTGGCAGACGCTGCAAGGCGAACAGCAGGATTTCTCGGAGCGTATCCTCTATTGGCTACGCAGAGAAGGGGGACAACGCTTTCTCGGACAGTGTCAACATGCCATCCGGCGTGGAGACACGAAATTGTTGCACAACAGTCCCTTTGAACCCTTGGAGCTCTACAATCTGTCAGACGACCCACTGGAAACAACGGACAACGCACAGACGGAGACAGCACTCTTCAGAGAAATGAGTCAGCTATTTCAAGCAGAAACACAGAAGGCAGGGAGTGTGCCTTGGCAACGAGGAAATTAGGAGGATATTATTTTGAAACAACAAAACGGACCTGAAGTATCAGAACCGGACGACACTTTCGGCATGCACATCAACTCGCAGAGCGCAGATACCAACAATACAATTAAACGCGTACACAAACACGGCTATGCTACCCTTCACGATGCTGCGCGAGACAATGCCTATGAAGCAGTGGCAGCGTTGGTAGAAAATGGGGCCGATGTCAACGCAGGCGACCAATATGGCTATCCACCTTTGCACTGGGCAGCGTGGCACAACGCTTATGAAGCGGCAGCAGTGTTAATAGAAAATGGGGCCGATGTCAACGCAACGAATGATAAGCATTTTGCCCCGTTACACTGGGCAGCGTGGAATAATGGACACGAAACAGCAGCGGTGTTAATGAAAAATGGAGCAGATGTTAGCGCGAGGAACGCAGATGGAGACACGCCACTGCACTGGGCAGCATGGCGCAATGTCTATGAGGCTGAAGGCGTATCGCTCGAAAGCAACACAAACATCAACCCGAGGGACAAATCGGGTTATACCCTTCTGCACTGGGCAGCATGGCGTAACGCCTATAAAACAGCGGAAATCCTCATCGAAAATGGGGCTGATACGAACGCAGCGAATAACAGAGGCCTCACGCCGCTGCACATCGCAGCCGAGGATGATACCGCTGAAGTCGCGAGGGTATTGGTAAAAAATAGCGCACAGGTTAACATAAAGGACAAAAACGGCGATACACCGCTGCATATCGCAGCAGCACACAATGCATACGAGACAGCCGGAGTCCTGCTTGAAAACGGTGCAGATACCAGCACAGCGAACGATAAGGGTCATACGCCTTTGCATATCGCAGCAGAAAAGAAGGCACACGAAACGGTCAAGGTACTCTGTGATCACCGAGAGCAAAAGGGCTGGTCATGGTAATCGTCTTTCTATCCAGCAAAAGCATCACACCCAGAAATACTTACCAAAAAGCTGCATATATACACCACCGATGACCGAAGGAGGGAAAGAGACAGATGGGTAAAGTTGTTGGTATCGATTTGGGAACAACGTTTTCAGCCATCGCACACATTGACGAACATGGAGAGCCAGAGATTATACCGAACGCCGAAAATGATCGGATGACCCCTTCGGTGGTTATGTTTGAAGAGGACCTCGTCACGGTTGGGAAAATCGCCAAACAGAACGCCAGGGCAGTCCCCGAACAAATTGTCGAATTCGCCAAGCGCGAGATGGGAAAATCAAAAGAGACGTTTTTCCGCACCTTTGATGACAAGAACTATTCACCCGAAGAACTCTCCGCGCTGGTTTTGACGAAACTCAAACAGGATGCCGAAGCCTATCTCAATACCGAAGTCACCGATGCTGTTATCACTGTTCCCGCCTATTTTCGCGATGCTGAACGTGAAGCCACACGCAACGCCGGTAAAATTGCTGGGTTGAACGTCTTGCAAGTATTGAACGAACCGACGGCGGCCGCGCTCGCTTACGGAATAGATCAACTCGGCACCGACCAGAACGTATTTGTGTTCGACCTTGGCGGTGGCACATTCGATGTCACCCTTATGAGAGTCTCCCAATCCACGATACAGATGCTCGCGACGAACGGTGATCACAGGCTCGGTGGTAAAGATTGGGACGATAAAATTATTACCTATGTCGCCGAGATGTTTGAGATTGAACACGGCGAAAACCCATTACAGGACCTTCACGCGTACCAAGACCTTCAACTTAATGCAATCGGCGCGAAAGAGTCTTTATCAAGGCGAGAAATCGCACGTATTGTTTGTGGATATAACGGTAAAACAACACTTGTAGAATTGACGCGTGAAAAATTTCAGGAACTCACTGCAGAACTCCTCGAGAGATGCCGAGTCCTCTGCGACGTAGTCCTCTCTGAAGGCAACATGACATGGACAGATATTGACACCGTACTGTTAGTAGGTGGATCCACCCGGATGCCAATGGTGCGAGAGATGATTGCCAACATGAGTGGTAAAGAGATCAACCCCAATGAAATCAATCCTGACGAAGCTGTTGCTCTCGGTGCAGCGATTCAGGGGACACTCCGTCAAATCTCTGAAGGCGATGCGGCAACAGCAGATGTGTCTGACGCGGTTATCGAACGGTTCATCGGACCGGACGGCGCGCCTAAAGTGACCGTGACCGATGGTGCCACGCATAACCTTGGGCTTGTTGTGCTTAACACAGCGCGCGAGTCTATTATTCACGTCATGATCCCGAAAATGACCGCCGTCCCCTGTGAGATGGCAGACCAGTTTGGAACAGTAGAAAACAACCAAGGTTCGGTCTTGATTGAGGTTGTCCAGAGCCTTGAACAGGATCAACGCAAGGCTGAGATAGACCTGTTTGACCAATATAAATTGGGTGAATGTACCCTTGAACTCCCGCCAGGGCTACCAGAAGGATCGCCGATTCATGTTACTTACAAATACAACTTAGACCAAGTACTTGAGGTGACAGCAAAATCCCTTAGTAGGGCTGGCGCAAGAGCCGTTTATGATGTCTTTACCATCATTAAGCGACCGACGCTTGACGATGATAGCGTTGCAAAGGCGCGAACAGATCTACAAGATTTGACAGTTGAGTAACCCGAATTACTAACATATAATAGCGTTTCTGGTAGCAGCAATTTATGATTTCAATTCTCAACACCTTTGCATACACACAAGGACTACAGTATGTCCAAACGCGATGAATTCATTACAGTTATCCGCACACTGAAGGCGGCTTCGCCGACCATTACTGACAAACAACGCATCGGGCTTCTCCAACAAGCCACCCAGAATTACGGGCTTTCTGCTCAGGAAGCCACCGAAATTCTGAAAGATTTAGATTTGGTTGTCGGCGAGGGGGTAAACTACTTTGACGTTTTGGGATTTTCGATTGAAGAGATCCAAAGCCTCAACGAGAATGCCATCGTCAATCTCGTTGAGGCTGCTCACAAGAAACGCTATAGCGCGTCGTTACGCGCAGGTGGACGCATCCGATCTGATGGCAAAACAGAAGAACAGTGGCGGACTCTTTTGAATCGAGCATGCGATACCCTCAAAAATCCTCAACAGAGACGAAAACACATCGATTCACTTAAAAACGAGAGACACGCACGACACACTGAATTAACAGGTTCAGTACCTGATGACATGGCACTCATCCCGGCAGGTGAGTTTCTCATGGGCAGCAATGACGACGAAGCCCACAAAGACGAAAAACCGGTGCATACCGTTTATCTCGATGCATTCTATATGGACATACACCCAGTAACCAATGCACAATACAAGGCATTTGTGGATGCAAATCCACAGTGGAGCAAACCGGAGATGCTCACAGAACACATTTGGACAAAATACCACGATGGCTATTACCTACATCATTGGTATACAGATAACTATCCTTTCATAATAGGTGACCATCCAGTTGTTCATGTCAGTTGGTATGCGGCGATGGCTTATGCGCAATGGGTAGGTAAACGGCTGCCAACAGAGGCAGAATGGGAGAAGGCAGCACGTGGTGGGTTAATGAACCAAAAATACGCGTGCGGAAATTCAATAGATGAAAGTAAGGCGAATTATGGTAGAAATGTTGATGAAACTACGCCTATAGCGAAGTATGCTGAGAACGGCTACGGTTTGTACGATATGACAGGTAACGTATTTGAGTGGTGTTTGGATAAATGGGATAAGAATTTCTATAGGTCTTCGCCACGCAACAACCCCGTTTCCGACCATAGCATAATAGGTATCATAAACAATTTCACAAAAACCAAGGCGTTTCGTGTCTTGCGTGGAGGCTCTTGGTATAATAAAGTACACAACGTGCGCGTTGCTGCTCGCACCGCGGCACACCCAACGTACGCGAACAGCCACCTCGGTTTTCGTTGTGTGATGGATGTGACACCTTAACTCTTCATTCATTTACCATTTTTGCCATTTTTGATATGCTCGCAAATCCGAATAATGCTTAGAAAAGGAATAACACGTGTCCAAACGTGAGGAATTTATAGCATTTATTAACACACTCAAAACGGTTTCACCGGCTATTACGGATGAACAACGGATTGGACTCCTCAGGCAGGCAGGACAACAGTACGGTCTTACTGTAGATGCGGCGACTGAAATTTTGAAAGCATCGGGTTTAGTTATTGGTCAAGGTGTAAACTATTTTGAGGTACTCGGGCTTTCAATCGCAGAAATTCAAAACCGAAGTGAAACGGGCATCACAACTCTCGTTGAGACAGCACACAAAACACGCTATAGCGCATCGTTACGTGCCGGTGCTCGCCTCCGACCAGACGGTAAAACAGAAGAGCAGTGGCGGATGCTTTTGAATGAAGCACGCGATACCTTGATAGATGCCAAAAGACGACGCGAACACATCAACGCACTCGAACACGATGAAGCCGACATATCTGTAGAAGAAAATGTGGATATCCTTCTCAAATCCGCTGACATCCCTGAAACTATGATTCAGGAATTAAGACACAACGGTGTTACAAGTGATGTTGATGCCCCTGCTGACATGGTATTCATCCCGGCGGGTGAGTTCCAGATGGGAAGTAGGGACGAGAAGGCAAGCGATAGTGAAAAGCCCGTACATACTGTTTACGTTGACGCATTTTACATGGATAAATATTTGGTAACCAACGAACAATACAAGGCTTTTCTGGACGAAAACCCGCAATGGCGCAAGCCACAATTGTTCAAAGATCGTATCCCTACCGAGTATCATGACGGTGCCTATTTGAACCATTGGGACAGAACCACTTATCCAAAAGGGGAAATCTATCATCCCGTTACGAAGGTAGGCTGGTATGCAGCGATGGCATACGCGCAATGGATAGGCAAACGGCTTCCAACGGAAGCAGAATGGGAAAAAGCTGCACGCGGTGGCTTGGACGGAAAACAATACCCTTGGGGCGATGCAGTAGATCTGAACAAGGCAAATTACGCTTATAATGCACATGGAACCACCCCGGTTGGACGCTACCCCGCGAACGGGTACGGTCTACATGACATGAGTGGCAACGTCTGGGAATGGTGCCTCGATGCGTATGACGCGGACTTCTATATGAATTCGCCGCGTCGGAACCCGTTTTCCGGTACGAACACCCCGGAATGGGTAACAGCCAATTTTAGAAGCATTCAATCTGCTCGCGTGTTGCGCGGCGGTTCTTGGCTGATGGATCCGCAAGGTATCCGAGTTGCTTACCGATTTAGAGGGAGTCCATCAGACACACACTCCGCCTTTGGGTTCCGTTGTGTCATCCCCATGAATCCTTAAATTTCTACTGCTTCATGCCTTCGGATCCGCTTGCGAATTCAGCATATCACTAAAAGGTAAACAGAGACATGTCCAGACGCGATGAGTTCATTACAGTCATCAACACATTTAAAACTGTCTCACCAACTATTACGGATGAACAACGTATCGGACTCTTGAGACAAGCCGTTCAGAATTATGAACTTTCTATCGAGGAAGCCTCTGAAGTTCTGACGGCTTTGGGCTTGGTTGTCGGAGAAGAGGTAAACTATTTTGAGGTTTTAGGTTTTTCAATTGAAGTGATTCAGAAGTTAGATGAAGACGCTATTGTGAGTTTAATTGAGACGGCTCATAAGAAATTTTATAGCACGTCGTTGCGTGCCGGTGCTCGTGTCCGTCCAGATGGCAGAACAGAAGAACAGTGGCGACACATCCTGAACCAAGCGCGCGATACTTTGAAAGATCCGGAAAAAAGAGAAGAATACCTCACAACCCTAACATCTCAGGAAGATGTCCATGAGAAGACATCCCTCGACACAGAACCCATATCGATAAACACACCTGAAACTGATGCAGCGTCAATACTTTCAGTAAACACATTGCAGCATGCGGAGCCGATGGCGCCAGCGACACCTGAGATCATCTCTGCACCAACACTTTCAAATGTTAATGTACCTGCTGACATGGTCATCATTCCTGCAAGTGAATTTCTGATGGGAAGCAATGACACAGACGCAAATAACAGTGAAAAGCCTGTCCATCCTGCTTACATTGACGCATTCTTTATCGATAAACATCTGGTGACCAACGCGCAATACAAAGCATTCCTTGATGCCAACCCACAATGGCAGAAAGGCAATATGCTGACGGACTATCACAACGGTAATTATCTGAGAACTTGGAATGGAAACAACTATCCTACGGATAAAGCGAATCACCCTGTTGTGTATGTAAGTTGGTACGCAGCGATGGCTTACGCGCTATGGGTAGAAAAGCGTTTACCAACGGAGGCGGAATGGGAAAAAGCTGCACGTGGTGGCTTAACTGGCAAAAAATATCCGTGGGGAGATCAGATTGACACGACAAGAGCAAACTACGGTGAGAACATTGGACAGACAACGCCTATCGGTGAATATCCGCCTAATGATTATGGTCTGTATGACATCGTGGGTAACGTGTGGGAATGGTGTATTGATGAACATATTTTGGATTTTTATGCCAATTCACCATACCAAAATCCGATTGCTGACAATGATATAAACTACGTGCTTACCAATTTTACAACTCTTAAAACTTACCGCGTGTTACGCGGGGGTTCTTGGATGAGCATACCCCGGTACGTACGCGTTGCCCCGCGTTTCAGATTTTCGCCCGCACACTCGATTCACAACGTCGGTTTTCGCTGCGTAAGGACTATCTCTCTTTAAATACCTATTCTTCTCCATTTTCAATGCGCGATTGCAGACGGAAATTAGCCATCAACTGTTTTGACAGTATAATCTTTATCTGGTATAATGGTTCAGCATCAATATCCAATACATATTATTTTCAGAAATCATTTTAGGAAATTCACATTCGGCACAAAACCTCGATCAGAAGCTTGAAACTATTAAAGGGATTTATTAATGACAAACACAGATAATCTTGTTTTATGGTATCAGAAACCAGCCGAAGCATGGACAGACGCGCTCCCCCTCGGAAATGGGCGGCTCGGTGCTATGGTGTTCGGCGGCGTAGAACGCGAACGCATTCAACTCAACGAAGATACCCTTTGGGATGGCGGCCCCCGAGATACCAATAATCCAAAGGCTTTGGCAGCACTCCCGAAGGTGCAACAACTCCTTTTCGAGGATAAAAATGAAGAAGCAACGCAACTTGCCGGAGAAACGATGCTCGGAGTCCCCGAACGCATCAAATCCTACCAGTCTCTCGGCGATCTGTTCCTCGAATTCTCACACAAGGGTGCAACACACTATCGCCGCGAACTTGATTTAAACACCGGCATCGCAAAAACAGCATATCGCTGCGGCGATGTCACTTTCACAAGAGAAGCCTTCGCGACAGCCGTAGATAACCTCATCGTTATCAGAATCGAAGCTGACGCGACCGAACACATCGGTTTTGATATAACGATGACACGCGAACAGGATGCCAGCGTCGAAGCAATCGCCGCCAATATCCTTCGACTTGACGGACAGTGTGGCGATGACGGGGTACGGTTTTCAGCCTATCTACAAGTGCATACCGAAGGCGGAAAAGTCGAGTCAACAGGAGATAGCCTGTCTGTCAATGGTGCCGATGCTGTTACGCTCTTTCTCTCCGCGGCAACCAGCTACGTCCATCAGACGGATACAAGCGGAAATCCACACGCGCTTTGCGAAAATTATCTGACAAATATTGATACAAGACCTTATGCAGATATTCGGGACGATCACATCGCTGAACATCAATACTTCTTCCAACGCGTTGATTTAGACCTCGGCTCCACAGAGGCAGTTAATCTCCCGACTGATCAACGGTTAACTGCAGTCAAAGCAGGTGCGTCAGATCCAGCACTCATCGTACTTTATTTTCAATATGGACGCTATCTGCTGATGGGAAGTTCGCGACCCGGGTGCCTCCCCGCCAATCTGCAAGGCATCTGGAACGAGCACATGAACGCACCTTGGAACAGCGATTTCCATACCAATATCAACCTCCAAATGAACTATTGGGTCCCCGAAATTTGTAACCTCCCGGAGTGCCATACCCCCTTGTTTGACTACATGGACACACTCGTTGAACCGGGGAACCGGACAGCCAAAATCCATTACGGTGCTGATGGCTGGGTCGTTCACCATCTCTCTGATATTTGGGGTTTCACAACGCCCGCTGATGGTATTTGGGGGATTTCGCCTGTCGGTGCTGCATGGTTATGTGAACATGTGTGGGAACACTACCTTTTCGGCGGTGATAAGGATTTTCTGATTGAACAAGGTTACGCCTTGATGAAAGGTGCCGCTCGCTTCATGCTCGACTTCCTCGTTGAAGCCCCGGAAGGCACACCTTTTCCTGGGAAACTCGTCACCAATCCGTCGCACTCACCGGAAAATAGCTTTCTGAAACCAGACGGCACGCGCTCCCTCTTCACCTATGCCGCAACAATCGATCTGGAAATTATACATGAACTCTTCACGAACTGCATCGCTTGCATTGATGTCCTCGGAGAAGATGCGGAATTCCGCGCTGAGTTGGTCTCCGCTTTAGAACGGCTTGCACCGCTCCAGATTAGCGAAAAAACAGGACGACTACAGGAATGGGTGTTCGATTATGACGAACCGGAGCCGGGGCATCGGCACATGTCGCACATGTATGGCCTCCATCCGAGTTGTCAGATTACACTGCGCGGGACACCTGAACTGGCAGCGGCTGCTAAGAAATCGTTGGAATATCGGCTGGCACACGGCGGCGGACACACAGGGTGGAGCCGCGCATGGCTCATCAACTTCTGGGCGCGACTTGAAGATGCTGAAGAGGCATACACCCATCTCCAGGCACTTCTCGCGAAATGCACCTTGACGAACCTGTTTGATACACATCCACCGTTCCAGATTGACGGCAATTTCGGCGGAGTCTCCGGTATCGCGGAGATGCTGCTACACAGCCACGCCGGTGAGATTCACCTACTCCCCGCACTTCCGAAGGCATGGCGCACCGGACACGTCAAAGGCTTACGCGCCCGCGGCGGCTTTGAAGTGGATATGGCATGGGAGAATGGACAACTCACTGACGCACGACTTTATTCCACCTTAGGAAATGACTGTACTGTCCGAACAACAACTTCCGTTAGGGTGACATGTGACGGTCAATCGGTTGACACAGCGCAATCGGATTCGGTTATAACGTTTGGAACCGAGGCAGAGAAAACATATATCTTGGCGTGAGTCTGTTTATATGGATAAACGGGGTTGATCGCTATACTGTTTAATCCGTTCCTCCGCGAGCGTAATATACTTTTCCTCAATATCGTAACCGATATAATGGCGTCCCGATTTTAACGCACTCAAACACGTCGTGCCGCTGCCACAGAACGGATCCAAAACGACATCGCCAACGAAGGTATAGAGCTGGATTAACCGATGTGGCAGTGCCTCAGGAAAAGGCGCGGGATGTCCGATACGTTTCGCTGAAACAGCAGGAAACGTCCAGACGCTTTTTGTCCACTCCAAGAAGTCCTCTTTACAGATTGAATTCTCTTTTCCGTTGCGTTTTCGAGAGAAGGCATCTTTGGAGAAAACGAGGATGTACTCATGAACGTCTCTCAGCACCGGATTCGCCGCCGATAACCAACTGCCCCACGCCGTTGAACTCCCGGCACTTGAGGCTTTGTCCCAAATGATTTCACCCCGCATGTGATAGCCTATCGCTAACATGTCTTCTATGATGTAACTATGCAATGGGATGTAGGGTTTCCGACCTAAGTTGGCAATATTAATGCATGCCCTGCCGCCAGTGACCAATTTCTTATAGGTCTCGGCGAAGACAGCGTATAGAAGCTCTCTATATTCCGCGAGCGACAGATCATCGTCATATTCCTTTTTGGCATTGTAAGGCGGGGACGTAACCATCAAGTGGACGCTTGCGTCCGGGATTTCGGACATCTGTGCGCTGGACGCACAATAGAGTCGATCAAGGTTTTCAGCAGGGATCGGGTTTTCAATCCATTCATCAGGCTCCGGCGGCTCCTGATCAGCGTAGAGCTTGCTCCCATAAAACGCACTCGCATCGAGATTAATTCTGCCGGATGTTCCAAACGCGCTCGTTTGCGTGCCATCTTTCCTGTTTTTACGATTACGTTCCATACGCTTTCTACCTGCGTTTGTCTGTTTTTTAATACTGGTCTGGAACCCAGAAGATGACATCGCGTTTGGGAAACAGTGTCTCTAAGAACGCCGAGATTTCAGGGGATACTGAAGCGTCAGGGCTCACGTGCTCCCACCCGATTTCGCCGAACAGGAGTTGCCAGAAATCTGCTTCGGATAGATCAACGCCTAAGTCAACTGCGTCGGCATCTTCAGGAACGATTTGCAGCGTGCCATCGGCATTGTGTCGTATCACTATCTGTTGGTTGTTGGGGACAGGTAGTTTGACGGCGAGCGGTGTAAATGTTTCTTTGGCATCCGCAATTCGCGATTCCCACCCGACGACAAGGCGACGCAAAAGCACCGATAAGTCCACAGCATAGAGCATCATCTTCGATCGTTCTGTTGGCGTTACGGGACTGTTACACGCTGCTATCAGGCGTTCCGCAAACGGATGCTGAGACGGAAATTTGACCTCTATCTTCTCAATCTCTTGTGCTGCACACGCTTTCAGCAGGTGAGATACGAGCGCATTCAAGACTTCTAACTTGTTAGGGACACATCCTACCTCATGCACTTCCACAGTTTTTTCGTCCATCTCATAATTGAGATACCCGCTGATGTGTCCATCTCGGCGTGCAATGACGGTTGGAAGGACACCTCGGATACGGCACGGTGCCATATCCCAATAAGCACGCGTCCTCGCGATAGTCCCGCTCTGCTGTGCATTAGCGATGTCATATAGTTCGGCTACAGCATCTAAATCTGTCTCCGGATTAAAATCGGTTACCTGCCACTCCGACGAGGCTGCCGCCTGTGCTGCTGCATCGCACGCTATACTGAAGCCGTGTAGCGGAAAAGATGTCCATCCGAGTTGCCGATAAAACGCCTCGGGGATGATAGTGAAAAGCACACCCAGATCACATCCGATTGTCCGTAGATAGTCAATAGTATCCCGCATGAGCGCGGACGCGTAACCAACGCTACGATAGTTCGGATGTGTGCAGACACCCCCAATACCGCCCATTGTTACGAGGGACGCGCCGACCCACATCCGCCGTTCCCAGACGCGCAAGGTCGAAACAACTCTATCGTTCACGACAACAACACGGGTTTGTGAGGGACGATAACTGCTATCGCCTTTTATATACTGCCAATAGCGTTCATGACCCTCTGGGTTAAACGCTACGCAGCTAAGTTCAACGACTTGTTCTAATTCTGATTCACGCGCGCCTCTAATTTCCATATTCTGAATAATCACCTTTCATTAACAAAAAACTCGTTCGTAGTAGCGCAATTCTGCGGCGTACTCGCCCAAATGCGACGTGCATTATTGCGCCTTGGACATGCGACATTACCTATGCGTTTCAAAATCTCTGAAATGCGATTTTTTTTCAGATTTGGTATTACATCGAAAAAACAACACCTAACGCTTCATTTGGGGTTTGGATCAATTTCTCACACGCCTCGGAGGCTTGATCAATCGGCACAACATCCGTAATCAATGGTTGCACCTGAATTTTGCCTTCGGACATCAGCCGCAGCGATAACTCTAAATTGCGCTGTGTCGGCCACGGCACAAACACCGGCGGGTAATCCGCGCCGTGCTCATAATCTTCGTCGTGGTAGCCGGGTCCGGTACGTGCCGCGCTGATAACATCTACATTGCCGAGGCCTGCCGCAAAGCCGTGCGTAATGCTCGCACCACCGACAATAACAATCCGTCCCATCTTGTGCGTATCGGGTGCTGTCTTCAGCATTGCCCGGATCTGCTGAAACGCGCTGGTCGCATCACCACCGAAAGCGATAATCCCACAATCCATGCCGTAACCATTGGTAAACTCATTTGCGATGGGAATCGGATCCGTTTCCGATACGTTTATTGCGCGGTGTATCCCAGCCCCATCGTTTAGACAAAAGTCAGCAATCCCTATCCGTAATGGCAATTGGTCTAAACCGATAACGTAAGCACCCGCTGTTTTGGCAATTTGGCACGCAAATTGCCCAACGATACCCAACCCTGCAACGACAACGTTCTCACCGATACGGATACGCCCGCGTTGTACGGCGTGCAATGCCGTTGCCGCAAGGTGAATAGAAGCAGCGTCCTCGTCAGCGACATCATCTGGAATCTTTGCGCATAGGTTGTGTGGCACACAAGCGTAAGTTGCGTGGAGTGCGTAGCCACCCCCCATACCAGCTACCCTATCGCCAATCTCAAATTCGTCGCAATCGCCTTCCATACCGACAACAACACCGGCATTCGTATATCCAAAGGGACGCTGCCTTGCCTCAGCACCTGGATTCTCGCGTCGTCGTTTAACACCACCGAGTTCCGTGCCAGGACTTACCATCGATGCGCGAACTTCAACCAACAATTGACCAAGCTTCGGTGCAGGCGTTTCCTGCTCTTCTGTCCAGATACGTCCCGCCTCATTCATCACCACAACTTTTCTCGTTTCGCTCATAAATAATCCTCTCTGATTTTAACTCCGGTAGGGTTCCAAATCAATTCCGGGATATGCATGTTCAAGACGTGCAAGTGCCTCCGGTGTATAATATGCATCTCCAGGCGTGGGCCACCCTAAGACGCGTCGCACAGCAGGCGTTGTTTGGGCGACAAATTTCATATACTGTGGGCTGCCCCAACCCGGCACTGGACGTGTCGTTTTGCACCAATCGTCATTGTCTGCACGATGGAAGTGAAACCCCATCCACCCGCGCTGTCTACTTTTGTTTTCAAACGGTTGTGCGGCATGAACCAAGTAACTCGAACGGAACGACACACTCCCCGCTTTTGCTGTAAGCGGAACCGGATCCGCGAGTTCTCCCTTAAATTCACGGAGGTCAGGAATCCCCATGCCACCCGCTCTCCCCGGGTACTTCGCCCATATTTTATCCAACTGATTCTGTGAACCCGGACAGACGAGCATCGGCGCACCGTCCAATTCGATGTCATGTGGGAAGATAGCGGTCAAAACATATCCGTAGCGTTGCCAATCTGGGTGTGGCGGCAAGGGCGAGTTCGTTGCATTGTCGATGTGATAACCCTGCCACGGATGTTCACTATGACGGCTATCGGTGAGTCCCTCTCGGAAGAATATCTGCCCATAACCGAGCCGAATTTCTTCTGTATCCAAGAGCTGCTTTGCAATCGCCAAATAGGCCTCGTTTTCGATGAGTTTATCCACGGCTTCCAAACCTGTCGGGAAATGCACTGCCTTTCCAAACGGACCCGCGAGCCGTTGCATATCACTGTGCTTCTCATAAGCACTTTTTAACACTTCCGGTTGTGGTTCCCATTTCGCGCGATATTCAGCATGCGTCAATCCGTCGTAGGCATTCCGTTCAATCTCTTTAAGCGCGGGCGCAATCATTTCCGGTGAAAACACGTTCGGCACCACGATGATTCCATCCCGTTTCCATATTGCCTGTTGTTCCGTCGTCAGTTCCATGAGGTTACCTCCTTGAGAACGTTTCCCATTTATCCTCTTGAACCACTTCACTATCTGCTTTCTGTTGAATCGTCTGCCACCATTCCTGATTTTCGACGTACCACTGAATCGTCTCGCGCATGCCCGCTTCAAACGCAATCGTCGGCTCCCAACCGACATCTCGGGTAATCTTTCCTGAATCTAACAGATACCGACAATCGTGTCCGGGTCTGTCTGGCACATAAGTTTTCAGAGCCTGCGGTTTATTGAGCACATCTAAAATGAAATCGCTAATCTCCTCAATGCTTTTCTCCACCCCGCTCCCGACGTTGTAGGTTTCCCCAATTTTGCCGCGCTTGATCACCGCTGCGACGGCTCGACAGTGGTCTTCAACATGTAACCACTCTCGGCGATTATGGCTGCTCCGATAGAGTGTTAAGGGTAAATTTTGGATCGCATTCGTTGTGAAGAGCGGAATCAGTTTCTCTGGATGCTGATAGGGCCCGTAGTTGTTCGCACAATTAGAGATCGTTATCGGCATACTAAAACTGTGAAAATAGGCGTTCACGAGATGATCGGCTGCCGCTTTGGAGGCGTTATAGGGTGTCTGTGGACGATAGGGAGCGTTCTCACTAAATGCATCCGGTGAGTCCAATGGAAGTTCACCGTACACCTCACATGTAGAAATATGATGAAAACGCTGCACGTCACACTTTCGAGCTGCGTCCAATAAAACCTGCGTCCCCATCACGTTCGTCTCAAAGAAACGTCGCGGATGTAGAATTGCACGGCTATTGTGCGACTCCGCAGCGAAATTGACGATGACATCCGGCATCTCTTTTTTCAAAACGCTTTCCACAAACACCGAATCCAGAATGTCGCCACGGACAAACGTGTAACGCTTCGGGTAATGCGCCGCTATAGCCGTCAAATTGGCGATATTCCCAGCGTATGTCAGCAGATCAAGGTTAATAATAGTATCATCTGAGTGGTGTCGTAACCAGTATCGGATAAAATTGGTGCCGATAAAGCCAGCACCACCAGTGACCAGCAATTTCATTAATTAAGAATTTCCTCCTGCAAGGTCGGATGAATTGCCCGTTGCGATAGTTTTATTCCCAAACGCTCCTATTTCCGCGTTCTCGATTATCTATCAAAGCCTAACCATATCTTATCAGAAACAACTGTCGCCTGTCAATCCAAATTCGTTCTGGCATCAGAAATCGGCACAAAAAATGACTGTTGACAAATAGTTATGAAATATTGTAAAATGATAATACCATTGACTGTTTCACGGATGTGTTGTA